>JBATMU010000440.1:0-1617 GCA_049289995.1 Rhizobiaceae bacterium
GCCCAATGGCCGCCGCGTCGATGTCGCCGGACTGGTGCTGGTGCGCCAGCGCCCCGGTTCCGCCAAGGGCGTCATCTTCATGACGCTTGAGGACGAGGGCGGCGTGGCCAATGTCATCATCTGGCCAAAGACATTCGAGCGCTTCCGCGCCGTCGTGCTCGGCTCGCGGCTGGTGCGCGTCTCGGGCCGCCTGCAAAGCGAAGCCGGGGTGATCCATATCGTGGCCGAGTCCATTGCCGACATTTCACCCTGGCTGTCGGGGTTGACCGGCGAAGCGCCGATCCGCGAGGGGCTTGCCAATGCCGACGAGGTGCGGCGGCCGGTCGTCGAGCACCGCTTCCGTCCTGCCCGAAGCGTCCGCCGCACGCTGCAAGGCGCACTTCATCAGCCGCCGCTTTCACCGGCCATGCCGCCATTGCAGCGGGATCCGCCAAGGCTGGCGGAGGTCATGCCAAAGGGGAGGAATTTTCATTGACGGGAAGCCGGCAAGAGGCGGGCGGGGACGGGCCGAACGTCAAAGACCGGCGGCCGCGCGCCGATGATGGATCGCTCATCCTGACCAAGGTCATTCCCAAGCGAATTGATCAGGCCTTCGCGGAACGGATCATCGCGTTGCGCCGCCTTGGATTTAGTACGGCGGAAAGGACCTCTTATGGATTTCACGCGACTGCGTCGGCGCTGCTGAACGAAAGCGGCAAGTGGTCGATGGACGCGGTTGAGCCTGCCTTGGCACGTAGCCGAGCCTGTATTGACGCTTGGCGGGATCCATTTGCTGAGTTGGCGGCGCCCAGATCGCAAAACGTCGGCCGCGCCGCATTGGCAGCAGCGGTACCAGGAATTGCCTTCAACTGGCGCTCAGACGGCGTCCGGGAATCCGAGATCTTCGGCAATATCACGCAAGCGCTCGGCAATATCGTCACCTTCAGGCGTTAACCAATCGCAACGTTTTCACTTGTGTGCTGCTGAACTGATTGCGGTCGAGAGTGCACTGTCAAAAGAAAAGCTGTAGACGACCGCTTCCGACTTGCCGCCTGGGAACTGCGAGCGGCCGCAAAGAAGGCGCAAAGCGGACGATGTCAAAGTCAGGAAACAACGTCCGGTTTGCATCAAAACGCACCTTTATGCCAGCAGAGTGGCGTGATTGGGCTCGATTGAATTGCTGTGCCGACGATGTTCAAAACAGCATCTGTAGCCTGCTGCCGGTTTCGTAGACAGCGAGTTAGGGTGTTTGGACTGCCTCTGACGCGATAACCAGCCCCGCCTATCCTTTGAGCATAGAAGGTTGAAGTGCTCCCCTTTTTTGGACCACCCTGCTGGGGAATTTCCCGGGGGTAGCACTCACGGCGGACCGGATGCGCCGGAGGCATTCATGAGCGATATCGGCGGCTTGTTGCCGATGGCGCTGTGAGGACGAACCTCGTTATAGTCTCTACGCCATTCCTCCATCTTCTGGCGGGCGTCGTCAAGCGTCAGGAACCAGTGTTGGTTCAAACACTCCGCCCGGAACTTGCCGTTGAATGACTCGATGTAGGCATTGTCAGTCGGCTTGCCGGGTCGTGAGAAGTCGAGTGTGACGTCATTGACATAGGCCCACAGGTCGAGATCGCGGGAGATGAA
>JBATMU010000441.1:0-5696 GCA_049289995.1 Rhizobiaceae bacterium
AAGGAAGCCTGAAGGCTTTCAAGGGCTTGCGACAAAGTTGCCCGCGCAAATGCGCCCTGTCAGCAGGATGCCCGCCCTGGCTTCGATCTTCAGCGTCAAAGTCCTCAACCGGGGTGTCACCCCGCTCGTCGGACTTTTCCTTGCATATCTCGCCATTGCGGGCACCATTTCGTGGAAATTAATAGGTCCTGACCCTAGGGCCAGAACCCTAAACGGCCGTTCCGACCAAGGCGCCAATGCCGGCGGTCGCTGCCATGGCCAACGCTCCCCAAAAGGTGACGCGCACCGTTGCCGTGAGCACATTTGCCCCGCCGGCCTTGGCGCCGACGGCCCCCAGCAGCGCCAGAAACAACAGCGAGGCAATGGATACGGCGGCAGCGAGATATTGGGCGGGAGAAATAACCACCATCAACAGCGGCATGGCGGCGCCGATTGCAAATGTCGCCGCCGATGTCAGCGCCGCCTCAACCGGCCTTGCGGCAGTCACCTGTGAAATGCCCAGCTCGTCCAGTGCATGTGCGCCGAGCGCATCCCGGGCCATCAGCTGATCGGCCACTTTCAGCGCAAGCACCGCATCAAGCCCGCGCTTCACATAGATCTGCTGCAATTCGTGCCGCTCCAACTCGGGCTGGCTGGCCAATTCCGCCGTTTCGCGCGCAAGATCGGCGCGCTCGGTGTCAGATTGCGAGCTGACCGAGACATATTCGCCTGCCGCCATCGACATGGCGCCCGCCACCAGCCCGGCAATGCCGGAAACCAGAACCTCGCCGCTCGTGGCCGAAGCCGCAGCAACGCCGACAATGAGGCTGGCGGTGGAGACGATGCCGTCATTGGCCCCCAGCACAGCGGCGCGCAGCCAGCCGATCCGCGCAACAAGATGGCTTTCGGCGTGGAGCCTGCTCATGGTTTTCTCCTGATCTCGCCGGTCAGGTTCACCGTCTCGGCAATCGTGTTTGAAATGGTCCCGAACTTGCGGACATTTGTGTGCAGCAGCTCCAGCCGGCGGTCGCTTTCATCGGTGTCCACGGTCAGCACATAGGTGACGGAAACCATTTTCGGCGGGCTGTCCTGCCGCTCGCCATGCAGGCTGACGGTGACGCCGCGCAGGGAAAAATCCAGCATCGGCACCACGCGCTCAATGCCCTTGATCATGCAGGCGGCAATCGAAGCCAGAAACAATTCCGCCGGATTGAAGGCATCCGGCCGGCCAGCCATGCCGGTATCCAGAACGATTTCAGCCTGCTTGACCGCCGCCACGCTGCCATGGCCATCCACACGCCGCGCCGAAACATCATAGGTCAGCATCGTTTTCTCCGCCGCTGTCCGGCAAGCGGCAGCTTTGTCAGGCAACAGAACGGCAGGTTGAAGTCAAGCGCGGCCAAACGCCCGGACAGCGTCACCAATCGCCATGAACCCCGCCAATGCGGGCTTCGAGACATGCCGAGCCCGCATGTAGGAATGCGCCAGTTCGGGCTCGCGCCGGAGCGTGGATTTGCCGCCTGCCGCGAGCAGCCGTTCATGGAACATGACGCCGTCATCATGCAGCGGGTCATGTTCGGCAACCGTGATAAAGGCTGGCGGCAGGCCGGAAAGATCCGGGGCCAGCAGAGGCGCGGCCAGCGGATCGCTCCAATTGGGATGGCCGGGCGATCCCATGAAGGACTCAAGGAAAAATACCATTTCGCTGCGCGTCAGGCAGGGTGCTTCGGCATTGCGCAAATAGGATGGCGTATTCACGTCCGCGCCGAGCACCGGATAGATCAGCACCATGCCCGCCAGCGGCGCAAGGCCGTGATCGCGAAGATAAAGGCTGAGGCCCGCCGTCATCTGCCCGCCGGCACTGTCGCCGCCCCCAATGATCCGGCCCGGATCCATGCCGATGTCCGCGCCGTGTTCGCGCAGCCAGGCGAGCACTGCCAGCGAATCCTCAAGCTGGGCGGGATGCGGATTTTCGGGCGCCAGCCGGTAGTCAACGAGAACCGCAATGCAGCCCGACGCCAGCGCCAGTTCGGCGCACATGTCGCCATGCGTGTCCGGCCCGCCCAGCACCCAGCCGCCGCCGTGGAAATAGAGAAGGCCCGGCTTTGGACCCTCGCCCTCTGGCCGGTAGATGCGGCACGGCACGCCGCCCAGCACACGGGCTTCTTCACGGACCCCTTCCGGCATCGGTGCACGGAACGACAGGCAGACGCCATTCCAGGCGCTGCGCTGCTCATCCAGCGGCCAGGTGGCGCTTTCCGGCGGCGATTGCGTCGAAAGCGCATCGTAGAATGTCAGCATTCCCGGATCGAGATCAGCCATGGCACCCGCTTTTTCCGCCAATGTTTCATGCCTTTCGGGCAAGCGCAAACCCCGGCTGCCGTTCAGCAGCCGAGGTTTGGCCAACACTGGGTATCAGGTCAGTTCTTCGAAAGGCTCTCGGTCACCCGCACCATTTGCAGGAATTCGGCCCGGTAGCCGAACGGGTCTTCGCCGCGCGCCTTGGCGGCAATCTCGGCAATCTTGTCATAGCCGAAGCCTGCCACCTGGTCGGTGTCACGCAGCTTCTGGCCATAAGCAGCCACCGCCACCGAAAACCGCTGGTCATCAGATGCCGCCGCGAAATCGGCGATCTCGTTGGCGGAGGTCACCGGCGTGGTGATCAGCTTGGAAATGTCCTCGTTCGGCAGCTTGTAGCGCATCTTCACAAAAGCATATTCCGAGGCATTGGCGACTGTGCCATTCGACGTATCGGCCTGGCCATAGCGCAAGGGGTCATTGAGCGTAGCGGCACTGCCCTTGGGCGTGATCTCGTAGATGGCCGTCGCCGAATGGCCCGAACCGATGTCGCCGGCGTCCACCCGGTCATTGTTGAAATCCTCGCGGTTCAGCGCGCGGGTTTCATAGCCGATCAGCCGGTATTCGGCGACGCGCTCCGGGTTGAACTCGACCTGGATTTTCACGTCCTTGGCAATGGCAAACAGCGTGGACGAGGCTTCCTCGACAAACGCCTTGCGCGCTTCGGAGACCGTATCGATATAGGCGGCCACGCCATTGCCGTTCTGCGCCAGCGTCTGCATCAGCTGGTCATTGTAATTGCCCTGGCCAAAGCCGAACACCGAAAGGAAAACGCCGCTTTGGCGCTTTTTCTCGATCAGCCGCTTCAGGCTTTCGTCATCGCTCGGCCCGACATTGAAATCGCCGTCGGTGGCCAGAAGCACGCGGTTGACGCCGTCCTTGACGAAATTCTGCTCGGCCAGCTTGTAGGCTTGCTCGATGCCCGAAGCGCCAGCCGTTGACCCACCTGCGCCCAGCTTGTCGAGAGCGTCAAGGATTTTCGCCTTGTCCGACGCTTTGGTCGGCTCGAGCGCCGTGCCGGATTCACCGGCGTAGGCGACGATCGACACCGTGTCGTCAGCGCCCAATGTGTCGAGCAGCATGCGGAACGAGGTTTTCAGAAGCGGCAGCTTGTCCGGTTGGTTCATCGAGCCAGACGTATCGACAAGGAACACCAGATTGGATTTGGGTTTCTCGGTCGGAACCACGTCATAGCCCTGGATGGCGACATGCATGAGCTTGGTGCCGGCGTTCCACGGCGTAGGCATGACCGAAACCTGGGCATTGAACGGCACGGCGGCGCTGTCCGGTCCCTTCCAGTCATAGGGGAAATAATTGATCATTTCCTCGACGCGGACCGTATCGGGGTCCGGCATGACGCCATGATTGAGCTGGCGGCGTACAAACGCCCAGGACGCAGTATCGACATCAATGGAGAAGGTCGAAACCGGGTTTTCAAGCGCCGCGCGCACCGGATTGGTATCGACGCCCTCGATGCGGTCGCGGTTTTCGGCCTCCGGCATCAGGTCCGGCAATTCAGCCTTGCGCTTGTCAAACGACGGCGCGCGGGCAATCGACGGCGCGATCTGTCCGGCGGTCTCAAGTGTCTTGGGCGCAGGCGCCGGTGCAAAGCTGAGGTCGCGCGAGGCTTCTTCAGCCTCGGCCGGCTTCTTCGCCTCAAGCGCTTCATTGCTGCGCCCGCCGCTGTCGGTCTTGCCGGATGTCATGCCCGGCGCTTCGGCGTCGCCGCCAAGCCGGCCAAACGGCGAGACGCCGGACATCTGCCAGGCGGCAATGCCTGCCACCGGCAGGATGAACAGCCCGGCGATCGCCGGTGCTGAAATGAGTTTCTTCTGCATCAGACTGCTCCAGATTTGCGCCACCCGGTCAGTCAGTCGAAGGCCAGCCTGCATTCCTTGGGTTTGCCGGCGTTTTTTTTCATCATCAAAGGCGCCCAGCGCCGCACGCAATGCTGCGTCACGCGCCTCGGCGCGCGGTGCGGGCGGTTTTGCCTGCCTCAAAATGTCGAATTCGTCGAAATCAGCCATGGTCATTCATCCCCGGCCTGTTTCATCAGGACTTTCAGGCGTTTTTTGGCTTCATGCACATGCCAGCTTACGGTGGCTTCGGCGCAGCCCATCATATCGGAGGCTTCGCTGTGGTTTTTGCCTTCGCCATAAACCAGCATCACGGCCTCGCGCTGCTTGTCGGGAAGCTGGCGCACCGCTGCCCACAATCTTGCCGCCTGATCGTCTTCAGGCTCTTGTTCAGCTTCGCCCATGGTCAGCGCATGCACATGCCAGGCTTCGGCCTTGACGCGTTCGCTTTTTTTCTTGCGCGCCATGTCGCGCGCCACATTCAACGTCAGGGAATAGAGCCAGGTGGTGAAGGCGGCCGCGCCGCGAAAATTGCCAAGCGCCCGAGCCAGCCGCACAAACACCTCTTGCGCGATATCCTCGGCTTCCGTGCGATTGCCCGCCCAGCGCCAGGCCACGCGGAAAACATAATCATAGTGGCGGGCGGCAAGCATGCCAAAGGCCTCCCTGTCCCCGCTCTGGGCGCGGACGATCAGGTCATGGTCGGGCGGGTCAGCAGATTTCAGCATCAGCGCCATCATTGCCTTTCAGACGAAAGCCATGGCGCGATCCTTGGGCGCTTCGCGGAAAAAATTCAACGGCGAGATGTGAACAGCCAGACCGCGTAGAGTTTACCCCAAATTCAGAAAAAGACGCTCAATTGCATGAAACCGGCCGGTTGCCGCAGAAAGAAGGCTGATTCGCGGGCCAAGCAATTTGCTTGGTGAACACTGTCTTTTCCGAGAGGTGAAACATGATTTACTGGGCACAAAGCAAGCATAGCCGCCGGACATATTCCCCGGGATTCGTTCTGCCCGAGACCCACGACCATCGAAAGCATCCCCTGTTTCAGGAAAGGCCTGTACGCCTGCCTGAAGAGCGCTTTAACAGAGTCCCATCCATTTACCCCTTTCGGACCAAAGACCTGATGGATCCGGCGACGTTTCCGGCGTGGATTCGGTTTGAAACGCCTGAAAAAGAAGTGCAGGACTTCTACAAAATGTATTCGTGGTTCATCGTGAGCGCGCGGGTCAAAGACAAAATCAGCGAACTTGAGCCTGATGTCCACCAGTTCATCCCCATCCGCCTTTTGCAAAAAGACGGATCACAGCCATGGGGGCAATATTACGTCTTTCACATCCGTCGGCACATTTTTTCAATCGATGAGGCAAAATCACCTTATTACAAGTGGAAGTCCAAACCCGGTTTGGTACCAACTTTGACGTTCTTTGATCTTACCCGCACGCCCGAGGCAATACCGGACAAGAAGTACAGTTTTGAAAATGTCCACTTTGTCTACAAGGC
>JBATMU010000442.1:0-3368 GCA_049289995.1 Rhizobiaceae bacterium
TTGAAGCCGCCGAACACCGAATGCATGTCGCGGCGCAGGCCTGCCGTCAGGGCGATTTCCTCGCTTGGCGTAAATTCGGCTTGCGCCCACAGGCTGGTGTTATTGGCCGCATCATCGGTCAAGCCGCCGAAATTGTCCGAATAGCGGGCGCGCTGGCGTTCATGGTCTGCGCCAAACCGCAAGGTCAACTTCTCGGTGGCGTCGAAAGCGCCCTGATAGTCGAATTTCAGCCGGTTGCCGATATAATCGGCGTCAAAGAACTGGCTGCGCAGGCCCTTGTCGAGCTGGGCTGCCTGCACGGAGACGGTGTTGCGGAAACGCCCGTCAAACAGATCAAAATTCATGCCGGCCCGTCCGGCAAACTGCCGCGACAGATTGGTATTGAAAAGGTCGTCGGCGGGCGGCGACACAAAGTCGTTGTCATAGGCCGCCTTGCCATCGATATAGAGTGCCGATGCAAAAACGCTGACCGCCTCGGACAGTTTGTGCTCGGCGGCGAAGTCTATCGTCAGATTGCGGTAGGGATCGGTTTCGGTATTGCCATTGTCGCGGTCGGCGGCGGAAATGCCGCGGGTCGAAAGTCCATTTATATTGAGGGCCAGTTTCGATCCGTCAGCGGCCGCCGTCAGGCCATAGCCGCCGCGCACTGTGCCGAAAGACCCAGCTTCGGCCGAAATGGCGTGGTGGACGCCATTTTCGATGCCGCCAAGCGTTGACATGACGATGACGCCGCCAATGGCCTCCGAGCCATAGACAATGCCCTGCGAGCCCTTGAGCACCTCGATGGAATCCAGTCCGCCTGCATTGAGATGTTGGTAGGAGGTTTGCACCTGCGGGGCGGTCGTGTCGGAAATGTCGATGCCGTTGAAAAGCGTCTTTACATAGCGTTTGGGCAGACCGCGTATGGCGAGCGAGGCTTCCTGACCGGCGCCGCCGGGCGACGATATGGATATGCCCGGCACATGGGCAAGATGTTCGGTGACGGCGGCAAAGCCCTTGCGGTCAAGATCATCCTTGGTGACGATTTCGACCTTGGAGCCTGTCTTTTTCTTCGGGCGGGCGGCCTTGTCGGGCGATACGACAATTTCGCCGATATCGAGATTTTCCGCAGACGCCGGCGTGGCGGCGAGCAGGAAAATCAGCGCCATTGCGCTTGAATTGCGGGCAGTCATGGTTCCTCCGGGCGCTGCAATTGGCAGCGGATGCGATTTCATTTGTGCCGGAGGGGATTCCTGCCAGCGATGACGAAGTCACCGCTGCATACACAGCTCCGGAAGCGTCCCCGCATCCGGAAGGTGACAGTCTCGGGCAGGTCTCCTGGCTCGCGCATCAACGGCATGCCCGCCTTCCCGGGAAATCCCAGTGGCGTGTTGGACATGCCTCGTCGCATACAGTTGCGGGGGCAGCTGCGGATTTGGCTTATGGGCCTTACCGCATTCCCTTTTGTCCCGCCTGCTCGCGCAGAGGGGAACCAGAGGCTCGCGCAATTCTTATCAAACAGCGGCAAGCGGCGTCAATCCGGATACGGCGTCCGGACCGGGCTATTGCGACAGCGGCGGATGAATCGCGACAATATAAAGCCGTCATGTGGAAATGCGACATTGATGTCGCTTACGCGCAAACCGATGGTGGGAGGCCAATGCACATTGCTCTCCGGACCAGATTGGCGTGCGGTGTTTTGACAAGCCGCCGGCAATGCGGAACAATGAATTCTGAAGGCTGAAAACTGGGAGGTTCAAATGGCATTTTTCAAACGCAACGGCGCAAAGGTTCCTGCATCACTGGAATCGCTTGCGACCGAAACCAAGACCGGCGGCATGGACCGCCGCGAGTTCCTGGCGACCGCCAGCGCGCTCGGCGTATCGACAGCAGTCGCCTATTCCATGCTTGGCCTTGCGGCTCCGACGCCGGCCTCGGCGCAGGAAGCCAAAAAGGGCGGCGTTCTCAAGATGCAGATGATCATCAAGGAACCCAAGGATCCGCGCACCTATGACTGGTCGGAAATGGCCAATGTCACCCGCCAGTGCAACGATTACCTCGTTCGCTATGATGTTGATTTCACGTTCAAGGGTCATCTCATCGAAAGCTGGGATGTCAGCGACGACGCCACCGAATACACCCTGCATGTGCGCAAGGGCGTGAAGTGGTCGAACGGCGATGACTTCAACGCCGACGACGTGATTTTCAATCTCAACCGCTGGTGCGACAAGAAGGCCGAAGGCAATTCCATGGCCGGCCGCATGAGCTCGCTGATCAAGGATGACAAAGCGGCAGAAGGGGCAATCACCAAGGTTGACGATCACACCGTCAAGCTGAAGACCGCTTCGTCCGACATCACCATCATTCCCGGCATGGCCGATTACCCGGCGCTTATCGTGCATCGCGACTTCGACAAGAATCCCGATACTCTGAAAATGCCCGGCACCGGGCCGTTCGAGATCACCGAATACGAAGTGGGCAAGAAGGCCACCGTCAAGCGGCGCGAGAACTTCACCTGGTTTGGCGGCTACGTCTATCTGGATGGCGTGGAGTTCATCGACTACGGCGCGGAAGCAGCTGCAACCGTCTCGGCCCTGGAATCGGGCGAAATCGATGCCAACTATCAGACGACCGGCGAAACCGTCACGCTTCTCGACGGCATGAAGATGGTCAAGTCGGAAGTGGTGACGGCGGCGACGGTTGTCATCCGCACCAATGTCGCCAACAAGCCCTATGACAACCAGAAGGTCCGTCAGGCCATTCTGGCGGCGGTGGACAATTCCGCAGTGCTGCAGCTCGGCTACAATGGCGCCGGCACGGTTGGCGAAAACCACCATGTCTGCCCGATCCACCCGGAATATTTCGAGCTTCCGAAAGTTGCGCGTGACATCGAAAAGGCCAAGGCGCTTTGGACTGAAAGCGGCGTAGGCGACATTGAGCTTGATCTGATTTCCTACGATAGCGACTATGTCAAAAACCCGGCAGACGTGATTGCTGCCCAGTGCCGCGAAGCCGGCATCAAGGTCAAGCGCACGGTTATTCCCGGCTCGTCGTTCTGGAATGACTGGCTGAAATATCCGTGGTCAACGACCGAATGGAACATGCGTCCACTCGGCGTCCAGATCCTGGCGCTCGCCTACCGCACCGGCGAAGCCTGGAACGAATGCGCCTATTCGAACCCGGATTTCGACGCCAAGCTGGCGACGGCACTGGCCATTGCCGACGCCGGCAAGCGCAAGGAAGTCATGAAGGATCTGGAAATGATCCTGCAGGACTCGGGCATCATCAACCAGGCATTCTGGCGGGCGATCTATCGGCATTCGCATCCGCATGTGAAGGGCCTTGCCATGCACCAGACGTTCGAAGTGCATCTGGACAAGGTCTGGCTC
>JBATMU010000443.1:0-6397 GCA_049289995.1 Rhizobiaceae bacterium
GATTGTCCTTGGCCATCTGTTTGGCCTGTTCGGCCTTCTGCGCCACAGTTGAATCCGTGCCCGGCACTTTCGCGCTCAACAGGTCATCCAGGATTTTCTTGGGGTCAAGCATGAAAGCCTCCATCAGGTTCAATTGGCGCGTCCGGCGCTGGCGTGAAAATAGGCATGCGCAGATGGCGTTGCAATGACAGGGGTCAATGCGCCAAGGAATTGTCAGCCGCCGATATGGCGCAGGCCCTTCTTTTCAGCCAATCGCACCTGCCTTTGCCGTTCGGCATAGCGCAGCCGGTCGTCATCCGAGCGGGCTTCGTGGCAGTGAACGCAGGAGATGCCGTCCTGATGGCGCGGATCGGCGCGGTCCTTAGGCGTCAGCGGCCGCCGGCAGGCCCGGCACAATTCCGCTTCACCTTCCACAAGCCCATGGGTCAGGGCGACGCGTTCGTCAAACACGAAGCACTCGCCGCGCCATGTGCTGTCTTCTTCCGGAATGTCCTCGAGATATTTCAGGATGCCGCCCTTGAGGTGATAGACCTCTTCCAGCCCGATCGAACGCGCATAGGCCGTAGCCTTTTCGCAGCGGATGCCGCCGGTGCAATACATGGCGAGTTTGCGGCCCATAAGCTGGCCTTTTTGCTGCTCGAGCCAGGCCGGAAATTCCCGGAAGCTTGTCATCAACGGGTCAACGGCGCCTTCAAACGCACCCAGCGCCACTTCGTAGTCATTGCGGGTATCGATGATGATCGTCGCCGGATCGGCAGTCAGCCTGTCCCACTCGCGCGGCGATACATACGTTCCCGCCGCGTGTACAGGATCAAGTCCCTCAACACCCATGGTGACAATTTCGCGCTTCAGCCGGACCTTCATCCGGTGAAACGGCTGCTGGTCGGCATGACTGTATTTCAGTTCCATCGCCCCCGCGCCAAAACGGGCTTCGAGCATGCGGACAAGCGCAGAAATCGCTGCGTCCGACCCTGCAACCGTGCCGTTCAAGCCTTCTGCGGCGACGATCAACGTGCCGAATATGCCGCTTTTCCGGCAAAAATCCACAAGTTCGGCCTTGAATGCAGCCGGATCGGTAACTTGGCCGAAATGATACATCGCGGCGACTTTCCAGCCGCCAATGCAGGATTCAGTGGGAAGGGTTGCGGTCATCGCCGCACTCCTAGAGCATGATGCGTTCAAATGGAATCGTTTGAACGCCGGGATTTTGCGGTCTGGCAAGGAGCGCGGGGCGACGCGGCATGAATGCCGATAGCTGCGCGCGACGCAGCCCGGGACGCAAAAGACCAAGTTGAAACGATTGCGGTTTGCTCATGTTTTTCAATACGTTGAACCTATCCCGGCTCGGCGGCCTTTTCCGCTCCATCCGCGTCGAAATCCTCGCGCGATATTATATCGCGCTGCGGTTTCTCCTCGCCGGCGCGAAAAACCCTCGCCGTCAAACCGCTCCCATTTGAGCGCATCATGCTCTAGACCGTTCAATCCTCGCCTTCAAGAACTGCTCCCTGCCGCGCTTTGCCAAAATTTGTCCACCTGCTGCGCCGCCGCGCCATGCTGTGCGCCAAAAGAGGACAAGGACCAATGCGATGGACGCGACACTGAACGACACCATGCTATCGGACGCCGCGCGCGCCGCAGGGCTTGAACCTGCACTGGTGGCCGCTGTGGCCGAAGTGGAATCCGGCGGGCGCTATCTCGCTCGCATCAAAGGCCGATATGAACCGCTGATCCGCTTTGAAGGTCATTACTTCGACCGGCGCCTGACGGGGGCCGCCCGCCTGAAAGCCCGTTCCGACAAACTGGCCCATCCGGTTGCCGGCCGGATTGCCAATCCGGCCTCGCAGGCCGCGCGTTGGGCGCTGTTTGACCGCGCTGCCGCCATCAACCGGCCGGCCGCCATCGAGAGCACATCCTGGGGCTGTGGTCAGGTCATGGGCGCGCACTGGAAAGGGCTTGGCTATGCCTCGCCGGACGATCTGATGGCCCGGGCGCGCAGCGGACCGGACGGCCAGATCGAACTGATGCTGCGCTTCATAGCCGCCAATGGGTTGGACGTATTTCTGCGCAAGCGCGATTGGGCAGGTTTTGCGCGGGCCTATAACGGACCGGGTTTCCGCGCCAACCGCTATGATGAAAAGCTCGCCTCCGCCTATGCGCGCCATTCAAGCCGGACCGGCAACTTGCCAACAGCCATGCCAGCAGATTTGGACATCGCCGCCCTTCAGCGCAAGCTCGCCGCACTTGGCTATTCCGTCGCCATAGACGGCATCGCCGGGCCGCAGACCCGTCAGGCGCTTCGCCGTTTTCAAGTGAGCGCCGGCCTTGATGAGGACAGCATATATTCCGGAACCACGCGGCTCGCCCTTGATGCCGCCATTGCCCGAATGCAGGATGAACAAGCAGCGGCAAGCCATGTCCGGCGGTTTTTCCGCTGGCTTTTTCGTTGGCTTATCCCAGTGGCCTGACCGGCGTGCACAAATCCGGTGCTGGACATGCCCTGATGGCGTGCTATGTGCATTCAATCGATTGAAATTTGCGGAGCACCAGTCATGGCCCAGAATCTCGCCAAACTCCTGCCAATCCTCGAGGCCCAGCCGGTCATCCCGGTGCTCAAGATCGATCGGCTGGAAGATGCGGTTCCGCTGGCCCGCGCCTTGGCCAAAGGCGGCTTGCCGGCCATTGAAATCACCCTGCGCACGCCTGTGGCGCTTGACGCCATTCGCGCCTGCGCAGCCGAAGTGCCGGAAGCCATTGTCGGGGCAGGCACCATTTTGAACGGCCGTGATTTTGACGCCGCCGCCAAGGCCGGCTCGGCCTTCATTGTTTCGCCTGGCGGAACAAGCGCGCTGTTTGCGGCTGCCGAAGGCTCGGGCGTTCCGCTTTTGCCCGGCGCTTCAAGCCCCAGCGAAATCATGGCCGCACTGGACGCCGGCTACAGCGTGCTGAAATTTTTCCCCGCCGAGCAATCCGGCGGCGCAAGCTATCTGAAATCGCTGGCTTCGCCATTTGCCGGCGTGCGCTTCTGCCCGACCGGCGGCGTGTCGCTGAAAAACGCCGGCGATTATTTCGCCTGCCCGAATGTCATCTGCGTCGGCGGATCATGGATTGCCCCGGATGATGCGCTGAAGTCCGGCAACTGGGCGCGCATCACCGAATTGGCGCGCGAAGCTGCGGGCCTCAAGCGGCGCTGACCAGCGGAATTCCGCTACTCAAACTTGGCGATCGACAGGAACTGCACGGCCTTGCCGGTAAAGCGGCTGGTGTCGGCTGACGCCACCTCGGTGGTGAAGCCTGTCGTATAAACCGCTTGCGGCTTGCGCATGGCAACCGACGCGAAATTCGGAGCCTTTGCCGCATTCGGCACAAGCGCAATGCCATTCTTGAGGAGCGCCACCGTCGAATCCTCGCCGCGCACCGGTTTGACGCGCGGCTGGGCGGCAGGCTTGGAATCAGCAGCAATCGGCTTGGCGGATTTGGCGGTGGTTTTGGTTTCCGGAAGGGCGGCGGCAACCGGATCACCGGCGCTGGCCAACACGGCTTGCCGCTGCGTAGCCGAAATCAGGCGTCCGCCCTTGGCTGATGCGCCCTCCTCGGCCAGCGGACGCGGCGATGGCAGCGCGGCAACCTCAATCTCTTCGCTTTCCGCTTCGCCAAGCGACGGACGGCGGGTCGGCAGGGGTACTTCCGATGCGCCTTGCAGATCAGCCAAGGCTTCGGCTGCATCCGGATCAGCGCTGCCTTCCTCGATCAGGCCAGCCACGCCATCGGGCTGGGCACCTTCAAGGGCGGCAACCTCGACGGTCTCAGGCTTGTAGGCCGGGCGGCGGGTCGGAAGCGGCACGTCGGCAGCTTTTGCCGTTTGTTCCACGCCAACATCGGCCTGCGGGCGCGGAGCCGCAAGCGCCTCGGCCGGTTCGCGGGCAGGCAGGGCGGCAACCAATTGCTCGCCTTCGACCTCTACACCCGGCAGAGGTTCGGCAGGAGCGGCTTTCTTGGCCGGCTTGGCCGCAGCCAGTCTTTCGAGCTGGCCGCCGGCCTCTTCTTCTTCATCTGCGCCGCCGCCGAAAAGCGACGACAGCAGTCCGCGGGATTTCTTGGCTGCCGATCCGAGCGCGCCGCCGCCGGAGGCAACAACGATTTCAGCATTTCTCGGCTTGTTTTTTGCGGCAGCCAGCGCGGCCTGATAGCCCGGCAACGGATTGCCGTCTGCAGGCAGGTGCAAGGTCTTGCCATCCGGGAACAGGCGGCTCAATTCCTGCCGGCTCATGCGCGGCCAGGCGCGCACGCCCGCCACATCAAGATGCACGAAAGGCGAACCCGAACGCGGATAATAACCGACGCCACCGCCCTGCATCTTCATGCCGGCTTCGCGGATTTTCTTCAGCGACACACCGGGAATGTAGAAATCCATCGCCTTGCCGAGCATGTGCTGGCTTTTTTCGGCCTGTCCGCCGCGCGTCCGCCGCAACATGGCATTGGTGGCCGGCGAACGGTAGGCGGATACAACATGGATGTAGTCGCGCGCGCCCGTCGAGCGGTATGCCGACCAGACCAGGTCAAAAAGCCGCGGATCCATGCGGGTCGGTTCGTTTCGCCGCCAATCGCGCAGGAAACGGTTGAGCTGGTTCAGCCCTTCCTTGAGATACACGCCATCGCGTTTGAAGGCGATCTCAGCCCGTTCACCGGTATGGACATAATAGAGTTTGAGCGTGCGGGTTTCGGCCTGCGCCGCGCCAATCGATGCAAAAGCTGCAAAAAGGCCGAAAAACGCTGCAGCAGCCAGCCGAAGCCAGGTCTGCCGTCCGTCGCCATGTCGTGCGCTTGAGGTCAATTCGTCACGCCTTGCAATGTGGCCGGCACCCCTGATCGTGGTGCAACAGCCGCCTGGTCCCCGGCTGACTATCGCCCCGAATGGTTAATCGCCGCTTATTGCAGCGCAAATGCGGTGAGACCATGGCAAAAAGCGGCACGCTTTCTGCCCATCAACACACATGGTGAATGAAACATTAGCCGCCGCCAATCAAGGGCGCGCTGCAAGGACCGGCTGTTATCAACCGGTTCTCGCTTGCGCACGGCCCTCGTCGGGCTCGATGCCGTATTCCTTGAATTTCCGGTAGAGCGTCGAACGGCCGATGCCCAGCCGCCGGGCCACTTCGCTCATCTGGCCGTCATAATGGTCAATCGCATAGCGGATCATTTCGACTTCCACATCGGAAAGCTTGCGCACATGGCCGCGCGGGTCGAGCGCGCTCAAAGAGCTTGCAGGCGCCGCCGGAGCAAGCGCGACGATGGCGGCGGGGGGTGCCGCTTCCGGCTGGGCAAGGCGTTCGGCTGCCAGTTTTTCAAGCTGCAGGCCGCCGATCTGACCGGCGATCTGCGGAAACTCCGCCTCGGTCAGCACCGGGCCGTCAGCCAGGATCACCGCCCGGAATACCGCGTTTTCAAGCTGGCGGATATTGCCTGGCCAATCATGCGCCGACAAAAGCGCCAGCGCACCCGCCGAAATGCCGCTCACCAGGCCGCCTTTTTCATCCTGCGAAATGCGCCGCGCGAAATGCTGGGCAAGCAGGCCGATATCCTCGCGGCGCTCGCGCAGCGGCGGCACGCGGATAGGGAAAACATTGAGCCGGTAATAGAGATCTTCGCGGAACCCACCATTGACGACTTGTGCCTGCAGATCCCTGTGGGTTGCCGAAATCAGCCGTATATCGACCTTTTGCGTGCCGCGCGCGCCGACCGCTTCGATCTCGCCTTCCTGCACGGCGCGCAGCAGCTTGACCTGGGCTTCCAGCGGCAAGTCGCCGATCTCGTCAAGGAAGAGCGTGCCGCCATTGGCCTCAACAAACTTGCCGGGATGTTTTTCGGTAGCGCCGGTAAAGGCCCCCTTTTCATGCCCGAACAAAATGCTCTCGACCAGATTGTCGGGAATGGCCCCGCAATTGACCGTAACAAAGGGCTTCGTTTTGCGCTGCCCCGCCCCCTGGATGGCGCGCGCCACCAATTCCTTGCCGACGCCGGATTCACCTTCGATCAGGATCGGAATATTGGATGCCGCCGCCTTGCGGCCAAGCCGGAGAACACGCTCCATGGCCGGGCTTTCGGTCAGGATATCGGCAAATGACAAAATGGCCTTGTGGTCCCGGCGCTGCCGTTTCGGCGCATCGGTGCTGGCCGCAAGCTTCAGCGCGCCATTGACCGCCTGCTGTAGGCGGTCCGGCGAGACCGGCTTGACCACGAAATCAAAGGCCCCGGCCCGCATGGCCTGTACGACCGTCTCGATGCCGCCGCGTGCTGTCTGCACGATCGCCGGAACGGCGATTGCGCGCTCGGCCATTTTCGCCAAGACCTCAAGCCCGCCCATGCCCGGCATGACCAGATCAAGCACCATGGCCTTGAT
>JBATMU010000444.1:0-6095 GCA_049289995.1 Rhizobiaceae bacterium
GGTCTGGGCGACCTGATCGGCCTTGGCGATGAGTTCGGACTGCGCGCGCGCCACTTCGCCAGAGACGGCGTCGGTGAATTGCGTGGTGCGGGCATGCAGTTCCGCCGAGGTCTGGTGTGTGCGGGCCATGATCGACTGATCGACCGCATGGAACACGGCATCGAGTTCGGCCACGCGACCGGCCAACTGGGTCGAAGCCGCTTCCGCACGGGCGGCAATGCGCTGATCGGCTTCGCTGAGCGCGCCATCGGCCTGTTCGGAAATGGCGGCGGTGATGTCGAGCACGCGGTCGCGCAGCGCCTTGCCGACCGTTGCCGTGGCGTTTTCGAGCACGAGGCGGATGTTGTCGACGCCGCGATTGAGCGAGGTTACGATCTCGCCGGTCTGGGTAGTCACTGCACCTGCCTGATCGGCAAAGGCCATGCCGATGCGTTCGACATCGGTGCTGATGGCGGCGGCAATGCGGGCTTCCTGTTCGGCTGCGCGCTGCAGGCCTGCGTCAATGGCCGCTTCCGCCTGATCGCGGGCGCCCAAGAGGCGGTTCAATTCGGCATTGATGGCCGTATTCATGGCCGAACCGGCCTGATCGAGGGCCGCGGTGTGCTGGGCGATGGCTTCGTCAAGCTGCGCACGCTGGGTGGCGAACTTGGCGATATCGCCTTCCAGGGCATCGGCCAGTTCGCCGCGGCTGGAGGCGAGCGCATCGATGTGCTCGCGCATGGCGGCATTGATTTCGGCGCGGGTGTCGCTAAGGCGGCGCAGGTCGAGCTCGATCGCCTGGCTGATCTCCTCGCGGCGAACGCCCATGGCCTCAACTGTCGTGTTTATGACTCGTTCGAAATCGCTGCGTTCAGCGGCGAGCCGCTCGACATCTGCGACAAGCGCCTGGGAAATGCGGGCGCGGCTTTCAGAAAGGCCCTGTTCAAGCTCGGCACGCGAGGCGGTGATGGCGTCGAGGTCAAGGCTCAGCGCTGAGGCCAGTCCGGCGCGTCCGCCGGCGAGGCCGGCTTCAAACGTCGCCAAAGTGGAATTGATGGCCTCGAGATCATCGCCAAGGGCTGCTGCAAGCGCTGCACGGCCCTCGGCAAGGCTCTGTTCGAAATCAGCGCGGGTGGCGTTGATGGCTTCAATGTCGCTGTTCAAGGCGCTCGAAATGGAGGCGCGGCCATTTGCAAGGCCCTGCTCAAAGGCGGTGCGTGTTGCTTCGATCTTTTCGAGGTCGCGGCTGAGCGCATTGGCAAGGCCGGCACGGCCTTCCGACAAGCCGCGCTCGAAGGCGCCGCGCAGGTCATCGACCGCCGCAAGATCGGCATTGAAGGCATTGGTCAGCCCGGCGCGGCCTTCAGCGAGGCCTTCTTCGAACTTGATAAGGGCGGCGTTGATGGCTTCCAGATCATTGCCGAGCGTGGCGGCAATCGCCGCACGGCCATCGGCAAGGCTGCTCTCGAAGGCGGCGCGGGTGGCGTTGATGGCGTCGATATCGCCGGCCAGCGTGGCCGAGATGGACGAGCGGCCGTCGGCGAGGCCCTGCTCGAAGGCGAGGCGCGTGGTTTCAATCTTTTCGAGATCGCGGTTGAGCGCCGCTGCAAGTGCGGCGCGGCCTTCCGACAAGCCGCGCTCAAAGGCGGTGCGGGCGTCGGAAATGGCGTCCAGATCTGAATTGAGCGCCTCAGAAAGGCCCGAACGGCCAAGAGCGAACTTTGATTCGAACTCGGCGCGGGCAGCAGCGATCTGGCCGAGATCGGAGGTCAGCGATGCGGCAATGCCCGAGCGGCTTTCGTTGAGGCTCTTTTCGAAATCCGTCCTGAGGCCTGTCAGCGCTTCGACATCGCCTGCCAGGGCGCTGGCGATGGCATTGCGGCTTTCGGCAAAGCTGTGTTCGAAGGCGGCGCGCTCGTCGGCCATGCGCTGCATGTCGAGCGTCAGCGCATCGGTCATGCGGCCGCGATTGTCCGACAGGGCCGTTGAAAACTCGCTGGCGCGGGCTTGCAGCATCTGCGAGGCAGACAGGATCAGGTCGGTCATGTCGCCGCCGATCGTCGCCTTGGATTCTGCAACTGCTGCAGCAAAACCGTCGCGGCCGGAGACCATGGTTTCGGCGATGTCACGGGTGCGCTCGATCAGGGATTCATTGATCTGGCGGGCGCGGGCTTCCAGAGCGGCGTTCAGCCGTTCTGTTCCCGAATCAATGGCTTCGGCCCGGGTCTGGAATTCGCTGATGAGCGACTGGCCGCGTTCGGCGAGCGTCCGCTCAATGCCTTCGAGACGTTCGTCAAACTCGCGGGTCAGGGCGGCGGTGGCATCGCCCATCAGTGAGACCATGCCGGACGTGCGCGTATCGAGCATGTCGGCCAGCGAACGGGTCACCGAATCGGTGCTTTCGGTAATCCGCGTGATGCGCGTGTCGAGCAGGCTGGCGAAAGCCTCGCCGGAGGTGTTGATGCGGTTGGCGATCACGTCCATGCGCTGATCGATGGAATTGTAGATGGCATCACCGCTTTCGGAGAAGCGGTTCAGCAGAGCGTCGCCGGATTCAGCCAGCGTGTCGGTCAGTGTGGCGGATGCCGTGAGCACATTCTGGCGGATGATATCGGCCGCAGAGCCGAGATCGTCCTTCAATTGCTCATGGGCGCCTGAAATCGAGGAGCGCACGCGCTCGGCATGGGAAATCACGGCATCGCGTTCCTGGCCGAGGCCATCAACCAGCGAGCGGATGCGGGTCTCATTGTCGGAATAGGCGCGTTCGAGCTGATTGACCTCGGTATGGACCAGTGTCTCCAATTCGACGGCGCGCGCCAGCGTGCGCTCGATGCCTTCACCCATGGCCTGCACTTCACGGCGCACGGCCTGGCCGACAGTGACGACCCGGTCCTGCGCGAGCGCTTCCGGCTCGGTCAGCCGGTAGGCAACTTCGGTCATCGATTGTGCGGCATGGCGCAATTCCTGGGCGCGGCGCGTCATGACGGCGAATGCCCAGAACAGGCCGACTGGCAACAGGATGGCAAGGGCCGAACCGATGGCTTGCGAACTGGCGAAAAACGCCTGAGGCGTGGTTATGGCGGCAAGGGCCGGGCCGAACAGGCTCCAGGCCAGGAACGAACCTGCACCGATCCAGATCAGCGAGATCAGCGCCGTCATCCAATAGACCGCCGAGGTCGGCCTGTTGTTCATGGACTGCAGGATCGAACGGAAATCCGATTGGCGGTCATCATTGGCAGGGCGCATGGGGGCTGCGCTTGCCGGGGCAACAGGCAGGTCGGATGGCGTAAAGGTTTTTGCGGCAGCAGGCTCGGCATCGCGGGCCTTGCCCTTGCTGCGCGGCCCGGCGCCGATTTCCTGCTGAACAATGCGGCTTTCCTGTTCAAGACTGTCAGCGGCGCGCGAAATCTGTGCCTCAAGCTCGTCCATTGACGAACCAAGGTCGAAATCGAAATCGCCGATCTCCAGATCGCCAGCCAAGCTGTCTTCAAGCGTGGAGTCGCGGCTTGCGCCGGCCGGCTTGGCGGTGTCTTTTTTTGGTGCCATGTCTTCAGTCCAACCTTGCAAACCGGGTGAATCCCACCCGCGCGCACCGGACACCCCTAAGCACCGGCGCAGACATTTCTACCCGTCCGTATCGTAGTGGGACAGGCTGTCAATGAAAACCCGCCAAATGCCCCAATGGGTAAAAGTTTAAACACAAGGTTAACGCCTGCCGAAATTTTCCGTGTGCAGCTGAGGTTTTGGTTGAAGGAAATCGCCACAGATTAAGGGTATTTGCACCTGTCTGGCGCAGGGTTGCGGCTGATGTTTGTTTGAGTGGAGCCGGGCCATGGCGGCGGCGGAACTGGATTATGTGGCGTTTGCGCGGCCCGGCGGCGAGACCGCTGAAGCGGCGGCAATTCATCCCCTGGATTTTGCCCATTTGGCCCGGCAAACCTTTGGCGACAGGGCGCTGGAAGCGGAAATCCTGTCATTGTTCATGCAACAGGTGCGCAGCGCCGGCGCGCGGCTGAGAACCGCCTCGGCAGATGAACGCAAGATGCTGGCGCACGGGCTGAAAGGCTCGGCGCGCTCCATCGGGGCCTTTGAACTCGGCGATGCCGCCGCGGCACTCGAGCTGGCGCCGGGCGATGGACGCATTGCGCGGCGCGTTTGCGACCGGATTGACCAGGTTGCCGACCTGATTGCCGCGATAAAC
Source organism: Rhizobiaceae bacterium (assembly GCA_049289995.1). Classification (GTDB taxonomy): domain Bacteria; phylum Pseudomonadota; class Alphaproteobacteria; order Rhizobiales; family Rhizobiaceae; genus JBATMU01. Next base: position 4,181 of record JBATMU010000444.1, read on the forward strand.
CGCTGATTCTGGCCAAATTCGCGGGCAAGGGGCGCTCTGCGGCGCTCTGCCGGTTGACACTGGCCGCGAAGTCCTTATCTGCGGCGCACAGTCCACAGGTTCTCCAATTCATGCCCAAAATCACCTTCATCACCCATGACGGCGCGCGCCGCGAAACCGAAGCCAAGGCTGGCGCCACCGTCATGGAAACCGCCATCAAGAACGCGGTGCCCGGCATTGAGGCGGAATGCGGCGGCGCCTGCGCCTGCGCAACCTGCCATGTCTATGTCGACGAGGCTTGGGTGGCGGCCACGGGCAAGCCGGAAGCCATGGAAGAAGACATGCTGGATTTTGCCCATGACGTGCGGCCTACATCTCGCCTGTCCTGCCAGATCAAGGTGACGGATGCGCTCGATGGGCTGGTTGTCACGGTGCCTGAACGCCAGGCTTGAAGCAGCTGGCGCATTTCAGGCGACGGATTTCTGAAAGTGAGCCTGTCGTGAGCCGCTGGAATCTTGCCCACAAGCGCTATCTCGATCTGGGCGGCAGCGCACGGATCATGGGCATCCTCAATGTCACGCCCGATTCGTTTTCGGATGGCGGGCGGTTTTCCGGCGCCGATTCCGCAACTGACGCCGCCCTCGCCATGGCCGAAGCCGGGGCCGACATTGTTGATGTCGGCGGCGAATCCACCCGTCCGGGCGCTGATCCGGTCAGTGGCGAAGACGAACAGCGCCGCGTGCTGCCGGTCATCGAAAAGCTCGCTGCGCAATCCAATGTGCTCATTTCAATAGATACATGGCGGGCCGAAACCGCACGCCTCGCCATTTCAGCCGGCGCCCACATCATCAATGACGTGCATGGCCTGCAGCGCGATCCCGGCATGGCGCAAGCCGCCGCAGAGACCGGTGCTGGCCTGGTCATCATGCATACCGGGCGCGACCGGCAAAAACTGCCGGATGTGATTGCAGATCAGAATCTGTTTCTCGGCCGCTCCCTGGAACTGGCGCGTGCGGCAGGGGTAGGCATGGACCGGATCGTGCTTGATCCGGGCTTCGGCTTTGCCAAGGACACGGACGAAAACCTGGCGCTGATGGCGCGATTTGCCGAGTTGAAGAGCTTCGGCCTGCCGCTTTTGGCCGGAGTTTCGCGAAAACGCTTCCTGGGCGCGGTCACCGGGCGCGACGCCCAAGAGCGCGATGTTGCGACAGCAGCGGCGAGTGCCATGCTGCGTCTGGCCGGCGCGGCGGTTTTCAGGGTGCATGATGTCGCAATCAACCGGGATGCGCTCCGGCTGGCGGATGCTATGCTCAAGGCCAGGCCGCTGGAGGATGTTGCGCAATGACCTATGTGATCCGCATGATGAATTGCGCGTTTTTTGCACGCCACGGCGTACTGGATGCGGAAGAGACGCTTGGCCAGCGCTTTTATGTCGATGCCATTCTGGAAGTTGAGCCTGGCAAGGCGCTGGAAGCCGATTCCATCGAGGATACGGTGGACTATGGCGTGGCTTTCAAAGTGATCGAAACCATCATCACCGGCCAGCGGCGTTTCCTGATCGAAGCCTTGGCGCTCGAGGTCGGTCGGGCGCTGGCGGCGCGTTTTCCGATGATCAAGCGGGCGGACATCACGGTTCGCAAGCCCAACGCGCCGGTGGCAGGTGTTTTGGACCATGTTGAGGTCACCGTTGCCTGGCCGTCCTGACGAGCGGGTCTTTCTCGGGCTTGGCGGCAATCTCGGCGATCCGGAGGCCGCCATGCGCGCAGCACTTGCCGAACTCGAGCGGCTGGGCGGAACACGAATTGTTGCCGTGTCCTCGCTGTGGCGCACGCCGCCCTGGGGCAAGGCCGATCAGCCGGACTTTCTCAATGCCGTCTGCGAAATCCGCACGGCGCTTGATCCCCGCCAGCTTCTGGCTGCCTGCCTTTCGTTGGAA
>JBATMU010000445.1:0-7181 GCA_049289995.1 Rhizobiaceae bacterium
TGCTGGAAGTCGTCATGGCGCTCGACACCACCTATTCGATGATTGCCGATGACAAGATCGGCGGGCTGAAGATCGCTGCGACCGATTTCACCGAACTGCTGATGGGTTTCAACAAGAACCAGACATCAGTGAAAATTGGCGTCGTGCCGTTCAGCCAATATGTCAATGTCGGCCTGCACAACCGCGCTGAGCCATGGCTCTCGGTGCCGGCGGATTCAGTGAAAACGCTTCCGGCGCAATGCTTTGACCGGCAGGATGTCGTTTCGACATCCAATTGCCATGACGCAACCGGCTATGCGGATGGCGTTCCCTATACCTATCAGCAGTGCGACTATACCTACGGCCCGGTCTACCAGGTGTGCGAGCCGGAGCGGCAGGTCGAAACCAAATGGTATGGCTGCGTGGGTTCGCGCGAGGCGCCGCTTACGCTGACCGACAACAAACCCAAGATGCCGTTTCCGGGCATGATGGCTGACTGGGACATGACCGGCTGGGAATGCCCGACGGCGATCCAGCCGCTGACCAATGACAAGGCGGCGGTGCTTGCCGCAATCAGCGGCCTTCAGGCGCGCGGCGAAACCTACATCGTCGAAGGCGTGACCTGGGGTCAGCGCGTGCTGTCCCCCGCTGCGCCTTTCACAGATGGCGTTGATCCCAAAAAGGCCAAGGGCGACGTACACAAAGTCATGGTTTTGATGTCGGACGGCGACAACAAGGCCTCGTCGCAATTGCCGGATTATTACGGCCATTGGGGTACGGATGCCGCGCAGTCCGATGCATGGACGCTCGATGCCTGCAAACTGGCTCGCAAGGCCGGCACCGAAATTTTCACGATCACCTTTGGCAAGGAAGTCTCGACGCCGGCCAAGAAGGTCATGAAAAAATGTGCGACCAATGATGACCATTATTTTGATGCCTCAAGCTCGGCCGAGCTTGCCAAGGCATTCGAAAAGATCGCAGGCAATCTCACCCGCGTCCGCCTGACGATGTAGCCGCACTGCCACGCGTTCCAGGGAAAAGCCGCCTTCGGGCGGCTTTTCCTTTTTCAAGCCTTGTTAAGCAAGTCCTGTGCAATCATGATGGACATGCCACAAATCAGCCCGGCTTTGCGGGTAGGTTTGGTTTTCCGGCTCTGAGGCCGGTTGGCGCTTGCGGATTGCGCGGGCTGTTTGCCATCGGGGCTTGGGAGAAGTGAATGATGCGCCGTAAGCCCAGTCTTGCTGCCGTTTTGGCTGTTGTGTTGGCGAGCGCCGCGCCGGCATCGGCGGAAAACCTGTTTGGATTATTGTTTGGCGGCCCGGTGCGAAAGCGCACCAATGCCGACATTGTTCCACCGGCTCCAAAAGCGCCGGCCCAGACCGGCCGCGTTGTAAAGGCCAAGCCCGCCAAGGTCACCGGACCTGCCTACTACGAGTACAAGACGGATTCGCTTCGCACGGTCAGCTTTGTTTCGCTGGCGGCGACGCCGCGCAACGTGGTGTTTGCACCCGGCCAGGCGGATGATTTTTCTGCCGCGCTGCCGGGCCTCGACGGCTATGAACTGGCCGCCGAGCCGGATATCGCCGCCGCACTTTCCGCCCATTATGGCGCCCATCCCGCCTTCATCTGGGTCAAGGATCAGGCAGTTTCACCAAAAGCGGCCACGGCATTGCGGGTATTTTCCGAATCAGCCGCATTCGGCCTGAAACCCGAGGATTATTCGGTTTCCCTGCCTTCAGCCGCATCCGCCGACAAATCCGCCGAAATGATCCGCTTTGAGATGGCGCTTTCGGCAAGGGCGCTGCGCTATGTGCGCGATGTTTCGTCCGGCCGTGTCGATCCAAACCGCATTTCCGGATATCATGACCTGCCTGTCCGTCCGATCAATCTCGCCGGCGTCCTGGCGAGCCTCGCCGCTAGCCCGGATCTGCGCGCCTACCTGATGTCGCGGCATCCGCAGTCTGCCTATTACGCAGCGCTGACCGCCGAGCTTGAGGCGCTGACAGCGCAAGCTGACGATGCGGTCAAGGTCGAGATGAAAACGGTGCTCAAGCCGGGGCAATCCCATCCTGACCTGCCGAAAATCCTCGAATTGATCCGCCGCAAGGCCGATCAAGCGTTTCTTGCCGAATTCGGGCCGGTGATTGCGCTCAACGGAACCAATGAAGTTTATGGCGAAACGCTGGTTCCGGTCATCAAGGCGGCGCAGAAAGCGGCCGGCTTGTCGGCCGACGGCGCCATCGGCCCGCGCACGGTGCAGGCTTTCGCCGGCGTTTCCAAAGCCGATCGCATCGCCAGCGTGGAGATTGCGCTTGAACAATTGCGCTGGCTGCCGCGCGATCTGGGCGACCGCCGGGTTTTCATCAATCAGGCCTCGTTCATGGTCAGCTATTTTGAAAACAATGCGGAAAAGCTGTCCATGCGGGTGGTTGTCGGCAAGCCGCAGAACCAGACAAGCTTCTTCTACGATGAAATCGAGCGGGTTGAGTTCAATCCCTATTGGGGCGTGCCGAACTCCATCCTTGTCAACGAAATGCTGCCGCGGCTGCGGCGCGATCCGGGTTATCTCGACCGTGCAGGCTATGAAGTCACCGATGCCAAGGGCAAGCGCATTCCCTCGTCGGCGGTCAATTGGGGCGGCTATGGCAGCGCCATTCCCTATAGCGTGCGGCAGACGCCTAGCGAGGCCAATGCGCTGGGAGAGCTGAAAATCCTGTTCCCCAACAAACATGCCATCTACATGCATGACACGCCCTCGCGCAGCCTGTTTGCCCGCGATGTGCGTGCGTTCAGCCATGGCTGCGTGCGGCTCGAGAAGCCGCGCGACATGGCGGCTGCCGTGCTCGGCTGGTCAGTTGACGATGTGGCGGCCAAAATCAAGAAAGGCCATTCCGGCGTCAATGTGGATCAAAAGATCCCGGTTTACCTGACCTATTTCACGGCCTGGCCGGATGAGGCGGGCAAGGTCGGCTATTCTGCGGATATCTATGAACGCGATGCGCGCATGCTCAAGGCGATGGAGCGCATCAGCGCATCGCGCAGCGGCCAAAGCTGACGCAAAAGAAATCGGCTGCCGGTGGAAAATGGTGGGCGCGACAGGGATTGAACCTGTGACCCTTCGCGTGTGAAGCGAATGCTCTCCCGCTGAGCTACGCGCCCGGTGAGGCGGGTGGATAAAGCGCCCCGTTTCGAAATGCAAGCGCTCTGGCCAGAATTCAGCGCTTTGCCGCCTTGCGCTGCCGCGTGAATGAGCCGAACCTGCCCGCACATGCCGAAACAGCGAAGCGGGGCCTCAGGGTGACAGTTGACGAGATCATGGCGCGGCTTTCCGCCCTGCAAGACGATCTGGAATCGCAATTTGCCGAACGCCGCAAGGCCATGTCGGTCATCTACAAGGACAGGCGCGCCGTCTTCGATGACACGGTCCGCGCGCTGCACAAATCATTCAGGCTTGGCATCCCGCCCTATGTGCTGCGCGCCAGCCTGCTGGTGGTGCTGACCATGCCGTTCATTCTGGCGGTCATCGTGCCGCTTTTGCTGCTTGACCTGTTCGTGTCGGTCTATCAGGCCGTCTGTTTCCCGGTTTACGGCCTCAAAAAGGTGCCGCGCGGCGATTTCATCGTCTTCGACCGCGAGCAATTGGGCTATCTCAATGCCATCGAGAAGCTCAATTGCGGCTATTGCTCCTATGCCAACGGCCTGCTCGCCTGGGCGCGGGAAGTCGCCGGGCGGACAGAATCCTACTGGTGTCCGCTCAAGCATGCGCGTCGGCTGTCGGGCATGCATGCGCATTATCCTGCATTCGCCGATTTCGGCGACGGCAAGGGCTGGCGCGAAAAAATGGATGCTACGAGTTTTCGCCAATCAGCCGGCGAGCCAAAGCAGGGGTGAGGGCGGCGAAGTGGCTGATGACTTTCGATGGTTCGTATTCAGCCACAGGACGCGCTGAATAGCCGAAATCCACAGCCACCACCGGCACGCCGGCAGCCCGCGCCGCATGAATATCTGTTTCCGTATCGCCAACCATCACCGCGCGGGTCCTGTCGCCGCCGGCTTTTTCAATTGTCATGACGAGGTGGCGCGGGTCAGGCTTTTTGAACGGAAAGGTGTCGGCGCCGCAAATGGCGGCAAACATCGGCGCGTGACCCAGCCGGTCGAGCAGGCGCAACGCCAGATGTTCGGGCTTGTTTGTGCAAACCGCCAGCAGAAATCCTGCCTTTGATAAGCCTTCCAAGGCATCAAGGCCGCCATCGAACAGGCTTGAACCGCCCGGCATCGATTCGGTGTAGTGCTCCAGGAATATGGCGTGCAGGCGCGCTGTCTCGGCCTCGGTGAGATGTTTGCCGGAAAGCTGGAATGCGCGCGCAAGCAGGGCGCGGCCGCCATGGCCCGAATAGGCGCGCAGGGCTGCCTCGTCAATCGGAGCAAGTCCGGCATTCCCGATGGCATGATTGAGGCTGGCGATCAGGTCTGGCGCGGTGTCGACCAGCGTTCCATCGAGGTCGAAAACGGCAATTGGCTGTGACATGCGGCGGGCTCCAGGCGCAGAGAAGGGGAAAGCGGGCAAAAGCCTTTGCCTATCCTGCCGAAAAAAGATAGGAGCGGGCAAAACAGCCACAAGGCAAGATTGCCGGACATGAACGCCAGAAGCCTGAAAGTCGAAGCTGCACGCGCTGCGCTCGCCTATGTGAGTGACGGCATGAAACTCGGTATTGGAACCGGCTCGACGGCTGAAGAGTTCGTTCGCCTGCTGGCCGAACGGGTGAATGGCGGGCTTCAGGTCATTGGCGTGCCGACTTCCGAGCGCACGGCTGCCCTTTGCCGCGAGCTTGGCGTGCCTCTGGCCACGCTGGACGAAGAGCCGGTGCTGGATCTCACCATTGACGGGGCTGATGAAATCGGCCCCAGCCTGTCTTTGGTCAAGGGCGGCGGCGGCGCCTTGCTGCGCGAAAAAATCGTCGCGGCGGCATCGGCTGGCATGATTGCAATCGCTGATTCGTCGAAAGTGGTGGAAATGCTGGGCGCCTTTGCTCTGCCGATTGAAGTCAACAGATTCGGCCTCAACGCCACGCGGCATGCCATTGAAAGGGCGGCGGCGAGGCTTGGCCTGAAAGGCGAAATCCGCCTGCGGCATTCCGGCGCGGAAGCCTTTGTAACTGACGGCGGCCATCTTATCCTTGATGCATCTTTTGGCCGCATTCCCGATCCACAAGCCCTGTCACTCGCTCTTCATGCCATCCCCGGTGTTGTGGAGCATGGCTTGTTTCTGGGTCTGTGCACCCGCGCTGTCGTGGCCTCGCCCGATGGCATATCGCAACTGTCTGTCTCGTCCTGAAAAAGGAGCATTTCTGACCATGAATTTCATTTCGCGCACCCGTCTGGCCGTTCTGGCCCTGGCCGCCGTTTCGCCGCTCTATTCCGGCGCTGCGTTCGCGCAGGAGGTTTCCGATGCCCATTTGGCCGCGTCACGGGCGGCGGTTGCCGCCATTCGCGCCACTGACACATTCGATGGCATCCTGCCGCAAGCCGCCGATGCGCTGAAGTCGGAAATGATCCAACGAAATCCGGATCTTGAGCAGCTGATCGTCGAAATCGTCGATGCCGAATCAATCAAGATGGCCAGCCGCCGCGGCGATCTCGAAAAGGAAGCTGCGCTAGCCTATGCCAAGATTTTTTCAGAGCAGGAATTGAAGGACATCACGACCTTCTATTCGTCGCCTTCAGGCATCAAGCTGCTTTCGGACGGGCCGATAGCCACCCGCGAAGTCTACAATGCCGCCGACATCTGGCAAAAGGGCATTGCCCGCGATCTGGCCGAAGCGGTTGGCAAGGCGCTCGGCGAACGTGCGCCCAAGCCCGAGCCGGCTGCCAAGGAAGGCGAAGCGCCGAAAGAGGGCGAAGCGCCGAAGGCCAACTGACCGTTTCACGATTTGATGATTGCAAAGCCCGGCCGTAATGCCGGGCTTTTCTTTTGGCGCTGACGGGACTACGCCGTTGGCGCTGATGCACCGGAGACCAGCCATGACCCAGTTTGATTTCGACTTCTTCGTCATTGGCGGCGGCTCCGGCGGCGTGCGGGCCGGGCGGGTTGCCGCATCGCTTGGCAAACGCGTCGGCATTGCCGAGGAGTACCGCTTTGGCGGCACCTGCGTCATTCGCGGCTGCGTGCCGAAGAAGCTTCTGGTCTATGCCTCAGAATTTGCCGGTCATTTCAAGGAGGCGGCCGGCTTTGGCTGGACGCTTGGCGAAAGCCGCTTTGACTGGGCGAAGCTCGTCGCCGCCAAGGACCGCGAAATCACCCGGCTTGAAGGGCTGTACCGCAAAGGCCTCGAAAACCAGAAGGCAGAGATTTTCGACAGCCGCGCCGAGCTGACCGGGCCGCATGGCGTCAGGCTGGCCGATGGCCGCACATTTACAGCGCAGACCATTCTGCTCGCCACCGGCGGGCGGCCAAACCGCCACATGGCGCTGCCCGGCCACGAGCTCTGCATCACCTCCGAAGAGGCCTTTGACCTCGCCCGGCTGCCGCGCGCCGTCATCATCGAAGGCGGCGGTTATATCGCGCTGGAATTCGCCAACATTTTCCACGGACTTGGCAGCAAGGTGACGGTGGTCTACCGCGGCAAGGAGATCCTTTCGCGCTTTGACCATGACATCCGCCAGGGCCTGCATGCGGCGATGACCGAAAAGGGCATCACCATCCTGACCGAGGCCAAGCTCGAAGGCGTGCGGCGCGGCGCCGACGGGCGGCTGCATGCCATCCTGTCCAACGGAATGGCGCTGGATGCCGACGAAATCATGCTCGCGGTGGGCCGGCTGCCCAATACCGACGGGCTTGGCCTTGAAGCCGCCGGCGTCAGCACAGACAGGCAGGGCGCGGTGATCGTTGACGCCTTCCAGCGCACATCGCAGTAGCACATCTTTGCGGTGGGCGATGTCACCAACAAGGTGCAGTTGACGCCGGTGGCCATCCATGAAGCCATGTGCGTGATTGAGACGGCCTTCAAGGACAACCCAACGGAGCCCGATCACCAGATGATCGCCACCGGCGTTTTCACGCGGCCCGAAATCGGCACGGTCGGTCTCAGCGAGGAAGTTGCTGCGCGCGAACTTGGCGATCTCGACATTTTCCGCGCCGAATTCCGCCCGATGAAGGCGACGCTTTCCGGCTCAACCGAAAAAATGCTGATGAAGCTGGTGGT
>JBATMU010000446.1:0-12113 GCA_049289995.1 Rhizobiaceae bacterium
CAACGCAGAGTTGAAATCACGCCCGGACCTATGGTCTGCTGTTCTTCACCTTCGTCATGACATCTTCGTTGAAGAGATGGGTTGGGAGGATTTGCGGCGGCCGGAAAACATCGAATTTGATCAATTCGACCATGATGACGCCATTCATCACCTCGCATACCGGAACGGCGAGCTCGCTGGATATCAGCGCATGTTGCCGACGACGCGGCCTCATCTTCTTACCGACGTGTTGCAGGATCTTTGCGAAGGGCCGTCGCCGAAAGGGCCCAATGTCTACGAACTGACCCGCTACGCCGTTGCTGTGAAATGGCGCGACGGAAGGCGCAGCGTGTCAACTGTCGGTTCTGAATTGATCGCCTGCTTCATCGAATGGGGCATGTCCTGCGGCGTCAACAAGGTCATCATCGAGTTCGAGCCCATGTGGGTGCTCCGCGCGCTGCAGCTGCGCATTCTGGCCACGCCGCTCGGCTATCAGCGAACTTATGGCAATCAACAGGTCGTCGCCACCTTGCTGGCATTCGATGACGAGACCCTTAAGGCAGTCCGAAGCAAGCGCGGTTATTTCGCGCCGGTCATTCAATTTGAAGCGCCGCTTTTGGTTGAACAAAGGATCGCGTCATGAGCGAACAGCATACGGCAAGTGTTGCCGATACATCGCCGGCAGGCCATTCACCCGACATCCATTTCGCAAACGGCGTGCTTACAAGCTCACTGGGGCAGCATCCCGCGAATCCCTACCTTGACCATGTCGCTTATCGCCGTCTTGCAGGCCTTCTGGAATTTGCCGGCGGCGATGATGATACGCGCGTTGTCGTGCTGCACGGATTTGGCGGCTGTTTTTGCCGCGGCGGCGATGTCGGCGAATTTCTGGATGCAAGCAAGCACGAAGAACTCATCCAATCCGCAACGGCGCTGTTTCGCGCGTTGGCAAACTTTCCCAAACCACTTGTTGCTGCGGTGGATGGCGATGCGATCGGGGTTGGCTGCACGCTGCTGTTTCACTGCGACTACGTGGTTGCCACAGCGTCGAGCACATTGGGGGTGCCGTTTGTCGACTACGGACTGGTGCCGGACGCCGCCACGAGCATTCTGGTGCCGCAGCGCATGGGCTATGGCCAAGCTTTCCGCTTCTTCTGCCTGGGCGAGAAACTCACGGCCAAACAGGCTCATGTCCATGGTTTGGTTAGCGAGGTTGCCGATGACGGCGGCAGCGAAACCGCTGCCAATGAGGTTGCGCGGGCGCTCGCCCGCAAGCCTGCAAAAGCCCTTGTCCAAACGCGGCAATTGATGCGTGGCGATACCCAGGCATTGTGCCGGCGCATTGACGAAGAAATTAGCCTGTTTCGTGGCGCGCTCAAGGATGAGGCGACCTTGCGGCGACTCCGGCCGATTGCCAGAAAATCTGCCAGTTCCGGCCAATGACTGACAGCCTCGACGAGAACAGTCACAAAGCGCTCGGCCGCAGCCCGACCGGACTCGAGGAATTGTTGGCGTTGACGCCGGCAAGGCGCGATCATGACTGGACGGCGGCAAATTGGTCACCGATTTTCCGGCGTCTTGGCCTGAAAGTTGAAACAGTGCGCGCACTGTTGCGCCAGGCAATGGACAGCCAAACCGATTTCCGGACTGAACTATTGGTCTCGGGCCTGGTGAGCGAAGATCAGCTTTATTCGGCGGCTGCGGAAGCACTCGGCCTGCCGTTCGTGGAAGACATTGAACCCACGGAATTGGTCATACGCGAAGAAGACGCAGTGCGCGCCCTTCAAAACCACGAAGGCTTTGGATTGGTGCATACGAGGCAGGATTCCCTCTATACAAATATCGTGCTCGCGCCTGCCAGTGTTGCACTGGAGAAGATCCGTGAAAACCTCGCCCGCTATCCCGACGCCGTTTCGCGAATTTGGCTCGCCGCGCCCAGAAGCCTTCGCAAGGCAATTCTTGCCAGAACTTCGAATTACTTGCTGAAACAGGCGGTGGACAGCCTGTTTTCCGTTCAGCCTGATTTCAGCGCGAAAGTCGTCGCAAATGGCTGGCAGGGTGCCGCCATTGGCGCGTTTGCGGTCGCCGCCCCTGCAGCATTTCTGTTCTATCCGGAATTTGCCATGGCGACACTGGTTGGTGTCAGCACGGTCCTGTTTGTCTTCTGTTCTCTCCTGCGGTTAGCAGCGCTCACCTATTCAGGCGCGAGGGGCGTCATTGCCGCAGAACCGGTTTCGCTGGCGGAGGCGCCTATTTATTCCGTCCTCGTTGCCCTTCACAAGGAATCGGCAATTGTTGGCGAGTTGCTGGTTGCTTTGGGCCGTCTTGTCTGGCCGCGCGGCAAACTTGAAATCAAGCTGGTCTGCGAAGCTGACGATACGGAGACGCTCCTTGCGATTTCCGCGCACAAGGTCAGGCATTGGGTGGAGGTGATTGAAGTGCCGCCCGGGCTGCCGCGTACAAAACCAAAGGCGCTGAACTACGCGCTGCAGGCTTGCAGCGGCGAGTTTGTCGTTCTTTACGACGCTGAAGACCGGCCGGATCCGCTTCAACTCGTCGAAGCATGGCAGCATTTTTCCCATGCTCCCGACAACTTGGCGTGCGTTCAGGCGCCCCTTTCCATTGGCAATTCTGCGGCCGGGGCAATTCCGGCCATGTTCAAACTCGAATATGATGTGCTGTTTCGCGGTCTGCTTCCCTGGCTGGCATCAAGCGGCCTGGTCATGCCGCTTGGCGGCACATCAAATCATTTTCGCCGCAAGGCTTTGGTGGAAGTCGGCGCATGGGACCCCTTCAATGTCACCGAGGATGCGGACCTTGGCACCAGACTAAGGCGATTTGGGTACCAAAGCGCGACAATAAGCAGGCCGACAGGTGAAGATGCGCCAGAGGATTTCGGCGTATGGCTGCGCCAGAGGACGCGCTGGATGAAGGGTTTCATGCAGACATGGCTTGTTCACATGCGGTCCCCACGCAATCTTTGGCGCGAACTAGGACCAGCTTCATTTCTGGTTTTCCAGATTCTATTTGCCGGAATGGTCGCTTCCGCCCTTGTTCACCCGGTATTTCTTTTGTTGACTGCCATAAATGCTGCAGATGTGGTTTTTCATCCAACTGATACTGGCAAAGCGGCGCTTCTGATCTTCAATATGGCCAATCTGATTCTGGCCTATGGCGCGTTTCTCGGCATTGGGTGGGCGGTATCTTCGAAATCCGAGCGACGCGGATTTTGGCGCAAAGTGGCACTTATGCCGGTTTATTGGTCGATGATCTCGCTTGCAGCTTGGCGGGCAGTTTTCCAACTAACCCACAACCCCCATCTCTGGGAGAAAACACCCCACAAACCCGTCAATCGCAGCGCGCGGTAAGTGCATTCCGAATATGCAAGGAACCTAGGATCTGAGAAATTTCGGTCCGGTCCCGATGATCTTGGCATCTTCATTGCCGATGGCCGCCAGATCGCGGCCTGTATAATCGATGGTCACGAGAATGCGCCGGATTGCAGCGAGCCGCGCACGGCGTTTGTCATTGGCGCGGATGATGGTCCATGGTGCATGCGCGGAATGGGTTTCCTTGATCATCAGATCGCGCATCTTGCCGTAATCGTCCCATTTGCCGATACCGGCAATATCGATCGGCGAGAATTTCCAATTGGTCAGTTTGCTGTGCACCCGGTCATGAAACCGCTTGAGCTGCATTTCCTGTCCGACATCCAGCCAGAATTTGAAGAAAATCACGCCCTCTCTGACAATCATGTGTTCAAATTCCGGCGTCTGATCGAGGAATTCCTTGTGCTGCTCCGGCGTACAAAATCCCATGACCGGCTCGACCCCGGCCCGGTTGTACCAGGACCGGTCAAACGTCACGAATTCACCGGCAGTCGGGAAATGGTTCACATAGCGCTGGTAATACCACTGCCCGCGTTCAGTCTCTGTCGGTTTGACCAGGGCCACATTGCGCGCTGTACGGGGATTCATGTATTGGCGAACGGCGAAGATCGTTCCGCCCTTGCCTGCCGCGTCGCGGCCTTCAAACAACGCCATGCAGCGTCGGCCCTTGGCTTGCAGCCATGCCTGCAGCTTGACAAGCTCGATCTGCAAAAGCTCAAGCTCCTTGCCGTAAACCGAGCTGTCGAGTTTGTCTTTGTAAGGATAGCCGCCGGATGCGAGCGCTTTGTCATCGATCCAGCCAGGCAGCTTCGGATTTTGGATGTCGAATTCGCGCAGCTTGCCGCCCAGCGTCAACTTCACCGGCGCGGCAGATGTGGTTTCAACCTTTGTTTCGGCCATGGCTGCGGCTCCCTGATGACAATGGAGCCGCGATGCTAATGACCGGCGCAACCTCCGTCCAGAGCCTACCCGGTGCCCTCGCGGAATTAACGGAGACGGCGCCGTTCGGAAGCAGGCTGAAAGGCTATCCGCGCATGGAAGTTGCAATAGGGGCCCGTTTCGGCGGAATCATTGCCGCAGAAATGGAAATCCTCGGACAATGGATCGCCATTTGGCCATTTGCAGGTGCGCTCGCTGAGATCAACCAGCTTCAGGCGGCGCGAAATGGGCACAACCACTTCTTCAGCAGGCTTGATCATGGGCCGGAATTCAGCTTCCGAGACATATTCGGCCTGAAGCGCTGTCGCACCGGCTGAATTTGTCACCATGCGCATGCTTGTACCCGCCCGCGATGGAGAGCGGCTAACCGAAGCGACCGGCTTGGCAGTTTTTTTCTGACGGGTTGGCGAAGCGGTGGCGCGGCCCCGGCTCGACAACTTTAGACGATGCACCTTGCCGATGACCGCATTGCGGCTGACACCGCCGATTTGTGCAGCAATCTGGCTGGCGCTCAGTCCCTCTGCCCAAAGTTTGCGAAGTATTTCAACGCGTTCATCCGTCCAGTTCATTGTCCGCACCGCTCCTGTTTGGCGCTGGCCAGAATCCCCCGTGCACCTGGCCATATTAGCCAAGACTGCTACTACATATACTCGGGAAAAGGCCTTGCCACACGAAATCTAGCTCGTATGCGTGCAAACTACACCAGCGCATGACTCCGTGACAAGAGTCTGAATGCCTCCCGGAATCGCCTTTTTCCGGTTTTCCCCAACACTTCCGTCGGGTGGCAACGATCGGATTGTCACCAGCCGCAGCACGGCGCGCAGAAATAGCCTCCATTGACAATCATTGCGCTGTGAAACATAGCATTGCCAACAGCCGCCCAAGGGGCGGTTTTTTATTTCCGGGTTGTCCCGGCCGCGATGCGCCCGCTTCCCGCCGGGTGAATTCCGGAACGCTGCTTGCGGGGCGTGGCGGAAATCTCCATGTCTGGTTCTGCGCTGTTTGACACGTTTGCCCGTGCGCCGCTTGAATTTGCGGAAGGCCGCGGCTCTTGGCTGTTTACTGCCAATGGTGACGCCTATCTGGATTTTGCAGCAGGCGTTGCCGTCAATTCGCTCGGGCATGCCCATCCACATCTGGTGGAAGCGCTCACTGCGCAGGCGCAGAAGCTTTGGCATGTCTCCAATCTCTATGGCATCGAAGGGCAGCGCCGCCTTGCAGAACGGCTTGCTGAAAATACCTTTGCCGACCGCGTCTTCTTTACCAATTCAGGCGCCGAGGCGCTGGAATGCGCGATCAAGACGGCGCGTCGCTATCATTTCGCAGCCGGGCATCCCGAAAAATACCGGATCATAACGTTCGAAGGCGCTTTTCACGGGCGTACGCTCGCCACCATAGCAGCAGGCGGCCAGGCAAAATACCTCGAAGGTTTTGGCCCGAAGGTTGACGGCTTTGATCAGGTTCCCTTCGGTGATGCGGATGCATTGAAAGAAGCGATCGGCGAAAACACCGCCGCCATCCTGATTGAGCCAATCCAGGGCGAAGGCGGGGTCCGCGAGGTGCCGAACGAGGTGCTGCGCGGCTTGCGGCAAATGTGCGACCAACACGGCCTGCTTCTTATCCTCGATGAGGTCCAATGCGGCATTGGCCGCACCGGCAAGCTGTTCGCCCATGAATGGGCAGGAATAACGCCCGATATCATGGCCATTGCCAAAGGCATTGGCGGGGGTTTTCCGCTCGGCGCATGCCTCGCAACCGAAGCGGCGGCGGCGGCCATGACCCATGGCGTCCATGGAACCACATTTGGCGGCAATCCCCTTGCCATGGCGGTCGGCAATGCCGTGCTTGACGTGGTTCTGGCCGACGGATTTTTGGACGAGGTCTCCCGCAAGTCACTGCTGCTCAAGCAGGGCCTTGCCTCGGTTGTTGACGAGTTTCCCGGTATTTTTGAAGCTGTTCGCGGCAAGGGCCTGATGCTGGGTTTGAAATGCGTTTTGCCATCGGCAAGTGTCAATCTGGCCATCCGGAATGAAAATCTGCTGGCGGTGCCCGCCGGCGATAACGTGCTTCGGCTCCTTCCCCCGCTCAATGTGACTGACGGTGAAATTGCCGAAGCGGTCGCCCGTTTGCGTCAGGCTGCGGACGAGCTTTCCGCCCGCGATGACAGGAAATCCGCAGGCTGACAGCCGCAGGAACGGACAATGATCAAAAAGCCCCGCCACTTCACCGACATCGCCCGCTTTTCTCCGGCGCAACTGCGCAATCTCGTCGATGATGCCAAGCGCCGCAAGGCAAGCGTCAAAGCCGGCGAGTGGTCCAGGGAATTCGCGGGCAAGTCGCTGGCCATGATTTTTGAAAAGCCGTCCACCCGGACGCGCGTGTCATTCGACATCGCCATGCGCCAGCTCGGTGGAGAGACCTTGATGCTGACCGGAAGCGAGATGCAGCTCGGTCGGTCCGAGACCATTGCAGACACGGCCAAAGTGCTGTCTCGCTATGTCGACGTCATCATGATCCGGTCAACGACACATTCCCGTCTTCTGGAATTGAGCGAACATGCGACAGTCCCGGTCATCAACGGCCTGACCGATGATACCCATCCCTGCCAGATCATGGCCGACGTCATGACCTATGAGGAACATCGCGGCGATATCCGCGACAGCCTTTTCGCCTGGTCCGGCGATGGCAACAATGTGCTGCATTCCTTGATCGAAGCGTCGGTTCGGTTCGGCTTCCGGCTCAATTATGCCACGCCGGCCGGCAGCGAACCCAGGCAGGAATTTGTGGAGTGGGCGAATGCCAATGGCGGCCGCGTCAGCGGCTATTCCGACGCGCCGGCCGCAGCCAAAGGCGCTGATTGCGTGGTCACCGACACCTGGGTTTCTATGGGTTTTGAGGACAAGGCCCGCGGCCACAATGTTTTCCTGCCCTATCAAGTGAATGAAGCCTTGATGGCAAAAGCCAAGCCCGACGCCTTGTTCATGCATTGCCTGCCTGCCCATCGCGGCGAGGAGGTTGTAGACGCCGTCATCGATGGTCCGAATTCGGTGGTCTTTGACGAAGCTGAGAACCGGCTTCATGCGCAAAAGGCCATCTTGGCATGGAGCCTCTCGGGAGCCGGCCTTGATTGAAAAGATCCCGCCGCTGGGCGAATTCGGTCATGTTGCAGATGACGGTGTGGTGCCGTTTGCCGTGGCAGGCCTGGATATCCGGGGCCGTGCGGTGCAGATCGGCCCGGCTTTGGACGCCATTCTCGCGCGACATGATTATCCCGAACCGGTGGCACGGCTGTTGGGTGAAGCTGCTGTCTTGACGGTGCTGCTGGGAACCTCGCTTAAATTTGAAGGCAAGTTGATCATTCAAACCCAAACCGACGGCCCGGTCAGCTTGCTGGTTGCGGATTTCACCACGCCGGACAGGTTGCGCGCCTATGCGCGTTTCGATGCTGCCCGCCTCGCGGAAGCGGAGAAAATTGGTGCGGAAGCGCCCGAACTTCTCCTCGGCAAGGGCGTGCTTGGCCTGACGATCGACCAAGGCGAATTTTCAAGCCGCTATCAGGGCATTGTTCCGCTCGATGCGACGCCGCTTGACGAAGCTGCACGCACGTACTTTCGCCAGTCCGAACAGATCCCGACTGATGTGCGCCTGGCTGTGGCGCAACTTGTCGAGCCCGGACCAAATGGTTTGCGCCGAAGCTGGCGGGCTGGCGGTGTGCTCGCACAGTTCCTGCCGGAATCTCCAGAGCGCATGCGCCATGTCGACTTGCCTGGCGGCGATGGTTGGGAGCACGACAGCGGCGAAGACGATGCATGGACCGAAGTGCGCGCGCTGATGGCCACGATCGGCCCCGATGAGTTGATAGATCCGCAAGTCGGCGCCGAGCGCCTGTTGTTCCGGCTGTTTCACGAGCACGGCGTGCGGGTCTATGAAGGCGTGACCATACGCGATGCCTGTTCGTGCAGCCGCGAAAAGCTCGGTGAAATCCTCGGCGGCTTCACTGCCGAAGAAATCAGCGGCAGCCTTGAGGGCGGCAAGATCAAGGTCAAATGCGAATTCTGCTCGGCGGCTTATGAGTTTGAACCGGCAGAATTTTCCGCTTCATGGCCTGCAGCCTAGTTCATCGGCCGCTTGCGGTTGGGCAGGTCCAACGAAAACGCCGGAATGGTGACTTCGATCAATTCCCCGCTTTCGGCCGCCATCGTGTATTCACCGGCCATCATTCCCGATGGCGCCTTGAGCGAGCATCCGGATGTATAGGTATAGCTGTCACCGGGTGCGAGTTCCGGCTGCTCACCAACCACGCCATCGCCACGCACCTCCTCCCGCTTGCCGTTTTCGTCGGTAATAAGCCAATGGCGGCGCAAAAGCTGAACATTCCGGTTCGACCGGTTGTCTATGGTGATCCGGTATGCCCAGAAATGCTCCGGCGGCTCGGATCGTTCGGGGATGTAGAAAACCTCCGCGGTCACAAGGATGTCATGTGTGGAAGCCTGATACATGGTGCAGTCTCCGGCCAGCGCCCGTAGTTGAAATTTCCGCCGCGGTGATGTCACCTGCGTCGGCGCCTTCTTGGGAAACACACATGCTGGATGGCTGGGCCAGACGCAAGATCGAACCGGCAGTGGATGCGGCAGCGCGTCAAATCGCCCGCAGCGGCATAAGCGCCAATGGAATGACGCTTTTGGCTTTTGCGTTGGGCATAATTTCGGCGGCAGCCTTGGCCTATGGCTGGTATCTCACCGGGCTGGCCCTGCTGCTGGCCAGCCGCCTCGGGGATGGATTGGACGGCGCGCTGGCGCGGCTCAATGGCAAGACCGATTTTGGCGGATTTCTGGATATCGTTCTGGATTTTGGTGTTTACGGCGCCATCCCGCTTGGTTTCGCTTTTGCGGATCCGTCTGCCAATGCGCTGGCCGCAGCCGCGCTGATCGCCTCGTTTTATGTAAACGGCGCGAGCTTCCTTGCCTTTTCCGTTCTCGCTGAAAAGAACCGGCTGGCGACTGACATACGCGGCCAAAAGTCGATCTACTTCACCACGGGTCTGGCAGAGGCCGGTGAAACACTGGCAATATTCGCCGCCGCATGCCTTTTCCCGACCGCCTTCCCATGGCTGGCCTCCGCCTTTGCCGGCATCTGCCTCTATACCGCGCTTTCCCGCATCATGCTGGCGCGCCGTACCTTTGGATAAGATCAGCCGAGATTTCTCAGGCCGTCGTCCAGATCATTGAGGAGATCATCACAATCTTCCAGGCCGACCGAAAGGCGAACCGTTCCGGCATTGATGCCCAACTCTTCGCGGGCTTCCTCCGACAGGTTCTTGTGGGTAGTGGTTGCCGGATGGGTAATCAGGCTCTTTGAATCCCCAAGATTGTTGGAAATCCGGATGATGCCGAGCGCGTTTTCCAGCGCAAATGCCGCCTGTTTGCCGCCTTTCAACTCAAAACATACAAGCGTCGATCCCGCAGCCATCTGCTTGGCGACAATTGCCGCCTGCGGATGGTCGGCGCGGCCCGGATAGCTGACCCGTGACACCGCGCGGTGATCTGCAAGAAAGTCGGCAATCCTTGCCGCACTTTCTGTTTGCTGGCGCACCCTTAGCGGCAGGGTTTCAAGGCCTTTCAGCAAAGTCCAGGCGTTGAAAGGCGACAGGCCCGGGCCGGTATGGCGGAAATAATCGTGAAGGTTCTTATCAATCCATTCCTTGTCAGACAGGATAACGCCGCCAAGGCAGCGGCCCTGCCCGTCAATATGCTTGGTCGCAGAATAGACCACGATGTCAGCGCCATGCTGCATGGGCTTCTGGTAGATCGGCGTGGCGAACACATTGTCGATCACCACCTTGGCGCCGGCGGCATGCGCGATCTCGCAGATTGCCGCGATGTCATAGACTTCGAGCGTCGGATTGGTCGGGCTTTCAAAGAAGAACACCTTGGTATTCGCCTTGACGGCTGCAGCCCAGGCATCAAGGTTTGCGCCATCGACCAGCGTGGCTTCGACGCCATATTTGGGCATCAGCGTTTCGATGATCCACCGGCAGGACCCGAACAGCGCCTTGGCTGCGACGACGTGGTCGCCAGCCCGCACCTGGCAGAGCAGGGCCGCGGCTACCGCAGCCATGCCGGATGCCGTGGCACGGGCGTCTTCCGCGCCTTCAAGCGCGCACATGCGCTTTTCGAACATATCGACGGTCGGGTTGGCATAGCGCGAATAGATGAAGCCGGGCTCTTCGCCCTTGAAGCGGGCTTCGGCCGATTCAGCGCTGTCATAGACAAAGCCTTGCGTCAGAAACAGCGCTTCAGAGGTTTCGCCAAATTGCGAGCGCAAGGTGCCGCTGTGCACCATTTGCGTGGCAGGCTTCCAAGTCGTGCTCTTTTTCGTGCTCATGCGCAGGGTCCAGACAACAAAAAACCGGCCGCGAAATCGCAAAGCCGGTCACAGACCCGACCCCTTTAGCGATTTCTTTAACGTGGCTGCAAGCCGGTCGGCCAAATCACCACGGGATAAACGCCCTTTAATCGCATGCATGGCTTGCGTCAATCCGCGCCTTCCCTAAACCTCGCCCCAAGACAGCGCACTGACAGGGGAACCGGGCGATGGAAGGCATTTTGCCCGATCACGGAATTGCGGAACTTTTCGCTACTGGCAGCCTGACGGCAAGCCTGCCGCTCGACACCGACCAGATTCAGCCGGCCAGCCTCGACCTTCGGCTTGGAGGCAAGGCCTGGCGGGTGCGCGCCAGTTTTCTTCCCGGTCCGAACCGCACGATTGCCGAAAAACTTGACCATTTGAAGCTGCACGAGATTGATCTGACCAATGGCGCGGTTCTCGAAACCGGCTGTGTTTACATCGTGCCGCTGCTCGAGGGCCTCAGTCTTCCGGCCAGCCTTTCTGCATCGGCCAATCCGAAGAGCTCGACCGGGCGTCTGGATATTTTCACCCGTGTCATGGCCGATTACACCCAGGAGTTCGACAAGATACCGGCCGGATATTCTGGTCCGGTCTATCTCGAAGTCAGCCCCCGCACGTTTCCGATCGTTGTCAGGCAGGGTTCTCGCCTTTCACAAATCCGCTTTCGTTCGAACTCAAGCCTGCTGAGCGGTGTGGAGCTGGAGGCGCTGCACAAGGCAGAGACGTTGGTTGCCACCGAAAGTCCGTCCATTTCCGGCGGCGGGATTGCGTTGTCGATAGATTTGCGCGGCGATGCCAACGGTCTGGTCGGGTTCCGCGGCAAGCACCATACCGGCCTGGTGGATGTTGATAAAAAGGCCGCATGTGAAGTCCTGGACTATTGGGATCCGCTTTATATCGGCAAGAACCGGGAGCTGGTTCTGGACCCGGACGAGTTTTACATCCTCGTATCACGCGAAGCCGTGCATGTTCCGCCCGGACACGCCGCAGAAATGACCCCGTTTGATCCGCTGGTCGGCGAATTCCGCGTTCACTATGCCGGCTTCTTTGATCCCGGATTTGGCCATGCCGCTGCAGGCGGGCTGGGCAGCCGGGCGGTGCTGGAAGTGCGCAGCCATGAAGTGCCTTTCATTCTCGAACATGGCCAGATTGTCGGACGGCTGGTCTATGAGAAGATGATGGCGCGGCCGTCTGCGCTGTATGGACAGGACCTGAAATCAAACTATCAGGCGCAGGGACTGAAACTGTCCAAGCATTTTCGTCCCTTCGATCTGTCTGGACGATCGTGAACTGCAGGCGCAATTGCCGCTTTCGCCGCCGCACTTGACAGCCCGGCAGCCCCGCGCCAATTGAAAGCCATGCGGGTGTAGTTCAATGGCAGAACGGCAGCTTCCCAAG
>JBATMU010000447.1:0-7808 GCA_049289995.1 Rhizobiaceae bacterium
ACAGACGGCTTAAGCTGCCGCCAAGGTTGCATCAGTAAATTTCAGGATTATTTTCAGGTTTTGTTAGCCATCAGGCCGGCGCTGTTTCCTGTGCGGCGCGCCGCCACCACGTGGCCATGATGAAGCCCGACACCAGGTGCCAAACGCCCCACCAGGCGGCGATGATGGCCATGCCGCCCAAGCCGTTGAAAAAGTTGAAGATCAGCACCAGCCCGAAACCGGTGTTCTGCATGCCCGCTTCAATGGCGACCGAGCGCCGGTCCGGCTCGGGCAGCCGCGCCGCCGCTGCCAAGCCATAACCGCCGGCCAGACCAACGCCATTGTGCAGAAGGACCAGCACGAAAACCGTGCCGACATGGGCGACAAAATGCATCCAGTTGGCGGCAAGCGCCCCGCCAATGAAAGCGGCAAACACCACCATTGAGATCATCTGCATCGGCCGCCGGAGTTTTGCCGCCACTTCCGGCCAGCGCATGTTGACCGCCATGCCAAGCGCCAGCGGGATGACCAAAAGCACCAGCACCGCAATGCCAACCGATACCGGATCAACCGAAATGTCCTTGAGCAGGGCTGCCGATGGCGCATAGAGCGAACCCCAGAAGGCGATGTTGAACGGGGTCAGCACAATGGAGAACAGCGTGGTCATGGCCGACAGCGACACCGACAAGGCGACATTGCCGCGCGCCCGCTGCGCGATGAAATTCGACACATTTCCGCCTGGACACGCCGCCACCAGAATCATGCCAAGCGCCACCGACGGCTGCGGCTTGAGCACGATGACCAGAATCCAGGTGGCAAATGGCATGAAGAGGAATTGCGCGGCCAACCCGACCAGAAACGCCCGCTTGACCTTGAGAAGCCGGGTGAAATCACCGGTCGTCAAATCAAGCGCCACCCCGAACATGACCAGCGCCAGAATGCCGTTAAGCAGCGCAAGGCTCTGCGGATTGAAATTGAGCGAAACCTGATCAAGCGGCGTCATTGCGTTCCCCCTGCATCCCTTTTTCCGCATCCTGTGCAAAGCGCATGAGTCTGGCAAGCGCTGGCTCGCCTTTAGGCGCAATGGACTTGGCGGGCCATCCGGCTGTAAAATGCCAACAAACCGCGACATGCCCGTGACAGGGCGCCAAGCCTGAGGATGCAATGGCCGATACCGATATGCTTTTCCCGCTGGCCCATGCCGACACGCCATGGCGCAAGATCGCCGATGGACCGGTGGAGACCGAAAAATTCCGCGGCCAGGACATGCTGACTGTCGGGCCGGAAGCCTTGCGGCTGTTGGCCGAAACCGCCTTTGCCGATATCAACCATTTGCTGCGACCGGCTCATCTGGCCCAGCTTGCCGCCATTCTCGATGATCCCGAGGCGACTGAAAACGACCGTTTTGTCGCTTGGGATCTGTTGAAAAACGCCAATATCGCCGCTGGCGGCGTGCTGCCCATGTGCCAGGATACCGGCACGGCCATCATCATGGCCAAGAAGGGCCGCCGCGTCTGGACCGAAGGCGGCGACCAACAGGCCTTGGCGCAAGGTGTTCTCGATGCCTATGAGCGCAAGAACCTGCGCTATTCGCAATTGGCGCCCTTGTCGATGTTCGAGGAAAAGAACACCCGCAACAACCTGCCCGCCCAGATCGACATCTATGAAGAGGGCGAGGACGAGTACAAGTTCCTGTTCATCGCCAAGGGCGGCGGTTCGGCCAACAAGACATTTCTCTATCAGGGCACGCCATCGCTTCTGACCCATGACCGGCTTCTGGCTTTCCTCAAGGAAAAGATCCTGACGCTCGGCACCTCCGCCTGCCCGCCCTATCACCTGTCTGTGGTGATCGGCGGCACCAGCGCGGAAATGTGCCTGAAGACCGTCAAACTGGCCTCGACCAAATATCTCGACGGCCTTCCAATAGCCGGCTCGGAAGCCGGGCACGCCTTCCGCGACCTGCAAATGGAAGCCGAAATCCACAAGATGACCCAGCAATTGGGAGTCGGCGCGCAGTTCGGCGGCAAATATTTCTGCCATGATGTTCGGGTGATCCGCCTGCCTCGCCATGGCGCTTCGCTGCCCATCGGTCTGGGCGTGTCCTGCTCGGCCGACCGGCAGGCGCTGGGCAAGATCACCAGGGATGGCGTGTTCATCGAGGAATTGGAGCACAATCCTGCCCGCTTCATGCCGGATGTCGATGAGGCCAAAATGTCCGGTCACATGGTGCGCATCGACCTGAACCAGCCGATGAAGGACATTCTCGCCGAACTGTCCAAACACCCTGTAAAGACTCGCCTTTCGCTCAACGGCACTATCATCGTCGCCCGCGATCTGGCCCATTCGAAAATCCGCGAGCGGCTCGAGGCAGGCGGGCCCATGCCGCAATACTTGAAGGATCACCCGGTCTATTATGCCGGTCCCGCCAAGACGCCTGTGGGCTATGCTTCGGGCTCGTTCGGACCGACCACAGCCGGCCGCATGGATTCCTATGTCGACCAGTTCCAGTCCTTTGGCGGCTCGCTGGTGATGCTGGCCAAGGGCAATAGATCACGCGCCGTGCGCGAAGCCTGCGAGGCGCATGGCGGCTTTTATCTCGGTTCCATTGGCGGTCCCGCCGCGCGGCTGGCGCAGGACTGCATCAAGCATGTTGAGGTGCTCGAATTCCCCGAGCTTGGCATGGAAGCGGTGTGGAAAATCGAGGTCGTGGACTTTCCCGCCTTCATCGTCATCGACGACAAGGGCAATGACTTCTTCAAGGACCTGAACCTGGGGTGACGCCCCGGCAACGCCATCACAAAAAGCTGATCGCGCCATGTCAATGTTGACCTTTGGTCACGATTCAGGTGTTTTGTCGGCAATCGCCCCATCACAAGGAATTGACCGTGATCCGCACCCTGACCGCCGTACTTCTCTCGGCTGCCCTGCTCGCACCCGTGGCCGCCCGCGCCGAAGGCACGTTCGCCGACTTCATCCGGGCCGGCCAGAAGCCTCAACCCCATGGCAGCGGCTATCGTTCCGACAAGTCGCCAATCCGCAAGCAGACCGTGCGCTTCACCGACGTGATGGAAAAGGGCGTGATCGTCGTTGATACGTCCGAACGGCGGCTCTACTACACGCTCGGCAATGGCAAGGCGATCAAATATGCCGTTGGCGTCGGCCGCGAAGGCTTCACCTGGTCTGGCACCGACCGCATTTCGCGCAAGGCCGAATGGCCGGGCTGGACCCCGCCCAAGGAAATGATTGCCCGCGTCAAGCGCCAGGAGGGCCGCACCCTCCCCGCCTACATGCCCGGCGGCAAGGACAACCCGCTTGGCGCGCGCGCGCTCTATATCGGCGGCCGCATTTACCGCATTCACGGCACCAACCAGCCATGGACGCTGGGCCAGGCCATGTCGTCGGGCTGCATCCGCATGGCCAATGACGATGTGACCGAGCTTTACGGCAAGGCAGGCGTCGGCACCAAGGTCATTGTCCGCCAGTGAGCGAAAAGCCTCTGGGCTACAAGGCCCTTCTCGAAACGGCAAATGCCGAAGTGAAAGCCGTCTCCCCTGCGGAAGCGGCTTTGCTGCTAGGGCGCGACGATCACTGCTTTGTCGATATCCGCGATCCGCGCGAACTTGAGCGCGAGGGCCGCATTGACGGCGCCCATCTGGCGCCGCGCGGCATGCTGGAATTCTGGATCGACCCGGAAAGTCCCTATCACAAGCCGATGTTCGCCCATGACGTGACATTCGTGTTCTTCTGCGCCGGCGGCTGGCGTTCGGCGCTCGCCGCAAAACTGGCGCAGGACATGGGGCTCAAAAGCGTCGTCCATATCGAGGGCGGCATGAGCGCCTGGAAAAAAGCCGGGCTGGCGGTCGAAGGCGGCACGGCCAGGACCTGAATGCGGCAAAGCCCGCCCTTGAATCCCCGCGCCAAATGTCCGACATTGACGCAGCGGCTGCGCCTTGACCGCAGGCTGCAAGGACAAGCCATGATCGACCCGTTTGGACGGACCGTCTCCTATCTGCGCGTATCGGTGACCGACCGCTGCGATTTCCGCTGCACCTATTGCATGTCTGAGGACATGACCTTCCTGCCCAAGAAAGACCTCTTGACGCTGGAAGAACTCGACCGGCTTTGCACGGCCTTTATCGCCAAGGGCGTCAAGAAGCTGCGCCTGACCGGCGGCGAGCCGCTGGTGCGCAAGAACATCATGCATTTCATCCGCCAGCTGTCGCGCCATCTCAAGAGCGGCGCGCTGGAGGAATTGACGCTGACCACCAACGGCTCGCAGCTGGCCAAATATGCCAATGAGCTGTTTGAGTGCGGCGTGCGCCGCATCAATGTATCGATCGACACGCTTGATCCTGCAAAATTCAGGGCGATCACCCGCTGGGGCGACCTCGCCCAGGTGCTGGAAGGCGTTGACGCCGCACAAAAGGCCGGGCTGAAAGTCAAAATCAATGCCGTGGCGCTCAAGGGCTTCAATGAGGGTGAAATCCCCGCACTGATGGCCTGGGCGCATGGCAGGGGCATGGACCTGACGCTGATCGAAACCATGCCGATGGGCGAAATCTCCGAAGACCGCACCGACCAATACCTGCCGCTGAGCCAGGTGCGCGAAAGCCTCGCCAAGAGCTTCACGCTGACCGAATCCAGCCACCGCACCGGCGGGCCGGCCCGCTATTTCGATGTGGCGGAAACCGGAGGTCGGCTGGGTCTCATCACGCCGCTCACCCATAATTTATGCGAAAGCTGCAACCGGGTGCGGCTGACCTGCACCGGCCAGCTCTATATGTGCCTCGGTCAGGACGACGATGCCGACCTGCGTGCGCCGCTGCGGGCTTCCGAAGGCGATGAATTGCTGAGCGAAGCCATTGATGCCGCAATTGGCCGCAAGCCGAAAGGCCATGATTTCGTCATTGACCGGGCCGGCGCCAAACCGGCAGTGGCCCGCCACATGAGCCTGACCGGCGGCTGACATGATTTGGCGCCATGTCATCGCGGCATTGGTTTTCCTGTTCGCTTCGCAGGCCGCCGCTGCTGATGAAACGCATTACATCAACCCGCGCTTTGGCACTGAAATCACCTTCCCTGGCGAGGTTTTTCCCCTGCCCCAGCCTGCTTCCGAAAACGGCGACGGCATGAGCTGGGCGGGTCCGGATGGCGCCTGGCTTGGCGTCTGGGGCCAATACAATGCGCTCGAACACGATGAAAAGGACCTGCTTGCCTTCCTCGCCGCGGAATATGATGAGGTCACCTACAGCAGGGCCGGCAAGGGCTTCGTGGTCCTGTCCGGATTTGACGATGGGAAAATATTCTATCTGCGCACCAATTTCGGCGGCGATGGCGTTCTGCACACCCTGCTGATGCGCTATCCGGCCGAACGGAAAGCCAATTACGACCTTCTCGTTGCGCCCATCGCTTCCAGCCTCAAAGGGCCGTGAGCATACCGCCAGGATTTTTGCGCGGCCTGTTTCCCTTCCCGAAAGTTTGTTTTAGCCTTCGCTCAAGGGGACGGATTCCCGAATTTTGGAGGAATATCCATGAAGAGAATATTGGCTGGAATATTGCTTGCGGCTGGCTTGGCGGCACAGCCGGTCTTGGCCCAATCCATCGGCGGCAAATATGCCGTCGAAGGCACAAATCTCGATGGCTCGGCCTATTCAGGCACTGCGGAAGTGACGCTGACCAGTGACACGACCTGCGAAATTGTATGGGAAACCGGCGGCACGACCTCGCAAGGCATCTGCATGCGCAATGATGCGTCTTTCGCCGCCGGTTACGTGCTTGGCGATGTCATCGGCCTGGTGGTTTACAAGGTCATGGCCGACGGCACGCTGGACGGGCTGTGGACCATTGCCGGCAAGCCCGGCAACGGCACGGAAGTGTTGACGCCGCAATAGGGCTTGCAGGCGCGCATTTGTCGCATTTTGCACTGCCGTCATGCTGTCGATTGCGCTATGCCAGCGCTTTCACCCGGTGATTTGGCCTTATGCATTCCAACAACCTGCGCGCCGCAATGTTCATGGTCATTTCGATGGCCGGGTTTTCGGTCAATGACGCGATCACCAAGACCCTGTTCGACGACATGTCGATGGCGCAGATCCTAGCGGTGCGCGGCCTTATGGCGACCGCGCTGATCGCCGCCTATGCGGCCTGGGATGGCGCGTTGGCCAAATGGCGGCTGGCAATGCATCCCATGATGGCGATCCGCGTGATGGGCGAAGCCGGCGGCGCGCTGACGTTTTTCCTGGCACTCAAGGAAATGCCGCTGCCCAATGTTTCGGCCATCCTGCAGGCACTGCCGCTGGCGGTGACAATGGGCGCGGCGCTGGTGTTCAATGAACCGGTCGGCTGGCGGCGCTGGCTGGCCATTCTGGCCGGATTTGCCGGCGTTCTCATCATTGTCAGGCCGGGCTATGAGGGCTTCAA
Source organism: Rhizobiaceae bacterium (assembly GCA_049289995.1). GTDB lineage: Bacteria > Pseudomonadota > Alphaproteobacteria > Rhizobiales > Rhizobiaceae > JBATMU01. The sequence continues at coordinate 6,400 of JBATMU010000447.1, forward strand.
CTCCGCCGCATTGTGGGGTGTGGCCTGCGTGGCCTTGTGTGCGGCACGCGATCTGGCCACCAAGCGCCTTCCCGCCAATGTGCCCTCGCTTCTGGTCTCCACCGCCACCTCGGCCTGCGTTACGGTTCTGGGCTTCCTGCTGATCGCCCCGCTCGGCGGCTGGAATCCGGTCAGCACGTCAAATTATGCCATGATTGCTCTGGCCTCGGTCCTGCTATTGTTCGGCTACCAATTCATCATCCTTGCCATGCGGCTTGGCGACATTTCGTTTGTGGCGCCGTTCCGCTACACCGCGCTCATCTGGGCGATGGCGCTGGGCTTCTTGATCTTCGGCAATGTGCCGGACGGACCGATGATTGTCGGCTCGGTGCTGGTTGTCGCATCCGGACTTTATGCGCTTTACCGCGAGCGGGTGCGCCACAGACTGGTTTCGGCCAGCAGCGTTTCGCCGCAAATGGCGCCGGACGGGCTGTGAGCACCGCCCTGCCCGAACTGCCCGAACCGCGCCTGTTTGACCGCGCCTCGCCGCCGCACATCGTCACGCTTGTTCTGGCCACGGCGACAGCTTCGCTGGCCATGAACGTTTTCCTGCCCTCGCTGCCGGGCATGGCCGCATGGTTCAAAACCGATTACGCGACAGTTCAGGCGGCGGTTTCGGTCTATCTTGCGGCCAATGCAGTACTGCAGATTTTCATCGGCCCGTTGTCGGACCGGTTCGGCCGGCGGCCTGTCATGCTGGCCGGATTTGCGGTGTTCATCGCCGCGACCATCGCCGCGCTTTTTGCGCCGAGCGTGGAATGGCTGCTGGTCTGCCGGGCATTCCAATCCTTTGCGGTGGCCGGAACCGTGTTGTCGCGGGCTATCATCCGCGACATGGTGGATGCAGCGGAGGCCGCAAGCCGCATCGGCTATGTCACCATGGGCATGACGCTGGCGCCAATGATCGGTCCGGTAATCGGCGGGGCGCTCGACGCCCGCTTCGGCTGGCAGGCCTCTTTCGTCGTCTTGTTGCTGACAGGCATTGCCGCCTTCGCCGCCATTTTCTTTGACCTCGGCGAAACCAACCGCAATCGGGGCGGCACCATGCGCCAGCAATTCGTCCGCTATCCGGATCTGCTCGGCGAGTCCCGCTTCTGGGGCTATGCGCTGGCCGCCGGGCTGACATCAGGCGCTTATTTTGCTTTTCTCGGCGGCGGTCCGCTGGTTGCAACCTCGATGCTCGGCGTCACTGCCGCCCAATATGGCTTCTATTCACTGATAATCGCCGTCGGCTACATGACCGGCAATTTCCTGTCCGGCCGTTTCGCCCGAACCATGGGCGTTGCCCGCATGATGCATCTGGGCAATGTCGTCGCCATCATCGGTCTGTCCGTTTCGCTGGCATTGTTCGCCGCCGGCTCGCGGCATCC
>JBATMU010000448.1:0-2684 GCA_049289995.1 Rhizobiaceae bacterium
ATGGCCGATTTGCCCGCCTGCGGCGTCGCAAGCCCTTGAAAGCCAAACGGCTTCCTGCGGTCCCGCTCCTGTCATGCGGCCAAATTCTCTCATACCATTTCGATCCTGTTTATGAGTCCACGGCCTAGTATTCGTAGATCACATCGGCAAAACTGTCGCACAAGAAGGCATAGAAAAACTTGAGCGTCTCGGCGCCCTCATTGCGGATGCCGTGGAGGGCATTGCCCGGAATGAAAATGACATGGCCTGGCCGCACCGGCCGCTCCGTGCCATCCAGCATCATCAGCCCTTCTCCCTGGAATATGAAATAGGCTTCTGTCGTTTCATGCCGGTGCAGGTTCAAATGATCGCCCGGCTCCAGCACGGCCATGCCGCTGGTCAACCCCTCGGTCGGCGTCAGCTCTCCCGACAGCAGCGTGTGCCAGGACAGTTTGCCGTGCAGCGCATCATCCCAGCCGTCGCGCGGCGTATCGTCAACATGAATGATTGTGGGTTTTGCCAATGTCCTGCTCCAGCCCGCGCGCAATTCCAAGTGCGGTCATGGAATCAGGCCCGCTGCCGAATGGCAAGCAGGCCTTTGGTCAGCACTGGGTATTCAGCGCGTCAGGCTGAGCGGCAAGCCCGATGTCGTCTGGCCGTCAAAGCGCGTGGCGCCCGATTGATAAAGCCGTGCCAGCGTGCCGCCGTTTGCATCATAAAGCACAAGCTGTTTTCCCGATGCCGACCACGACTTCACGCCATCCAGCGGGGCCGGGCATTTCAGCGGGCCGGCCCGGTAGCCCGCGCCGAACTTGGTTTGCGGCGTGGCGATCTTGCACGACTGGCCGGAAACTGCGGCATTCCACACACCGGCAACCGCACCCGGTGTAACTTCCTTGGCATTGGCCGCGTCTGCAGGCGTTGCGGCCGCAACCTGGGTGCCGCCGCCCGGTGTCTCGGGAAACTGGCCTTCGGCAGCCGGGGCGACAGGACCGGTCGGCGCAGGCAGCGGTTCGGCAGTCACGCTGCCGGCCGGTGCAGGCTCCAGTGGCTCCGGCACCGATGAGCGCGCCGTATCGAGCCGGCCAAGCCGGTCGCTCTGGCAACCCGCCAGGCTGGCCGCCAGCACGGCTGCAACCATAAGTCCTGTCTTGTGAATGGTCATTGCACGTTCCCCAAAGCAATGAGCTGACCGATAGCCCGCTCCGCGCCGCACTTCAATCTGCAAAAAATGGCAATCTTGCGATGATCTTGCCGCGTTGCAACATTTTGCCGGCGGCAGATTGGCGCCTGCCCTGCCGCCAATTGCCGCAAAGGCCGGATTTTTCTTTTCGTGGCCAATGGTTGGTGCTTCACTGGCCTTGGCCGCCCCTTTTGGCGCCAGCAAAGGATGCTCCCATGTGCCAAGCGTTGAACCGCCCCCTGTTCAGCCTGTTACTCGCCGCCTCGTTCCTGTCCCCCTTGCCGGTTTGGGCCGGCCCGGTTGTAGATCACGCGGCACAAGCCGAAGCCGCCATGGCGTCCGATCCGGTTGCCGCACTCGGCCATCTTGATGCGGCGATCGAGGAAGTCTGGAAGGCCTCGCCCCTGATGTTCCGCAAGGTGCTGTTTGTGGAATCGGCGGGCGGTTACGGCATCTATGCCGAACGGCCCAACGCCATCTTCAAGCCGGATGAGCCGATCATGATCTATGGCGAGCCGGTCGGCTTCGGTTACGGCAAGACCGCGCTCGGCGGGCTGGAGATCAATCTCGTGATGGATTTCGTGCTGGCCAATGAAGCGGGCGAGGAACTGTTCGCCAAGGGCGATTTCATTTCCTACCAATTGCCGGTGCGCTATCACAACCGCGAATTCAACACGGCCACGACTTTGAACCTGACCGGGCTGCAGCCGGGCAAATACATCGCCAAATTCAAGATGCGCGACAAGCACTCCGACAAATCAGGTGCATTTGAATTGCCGTTCGAAGTCGCACCCTGATCTGGTAATCGGCTGAGGATTCCGCCATATAGGCCGCAATTGCCATTGCGAGCCTTGACCGTGCAACCGAACGCCTTTGCGCCTTTCGCCAAGATGAACGGCCTCGGCAACGAAATCATCGTTGCCGACATGCGCGGCCGTGCCGACCGCATCACGGCCCAGGCGGCAATCGCGCTCAATGCCGATCCGGCCACCAAGTTCGACCAGATCATGGCCATTCATGATCCGGTGCTTGCTGGCACCGATTACCGCATCGACATCCTCAATTCCGACGGCACCCGCGCCCAGTCCTGCGGCAATGGCACGCGCTGCATGGTCCAGGCGCTGGCTGCCGAAACCGGCCGCCGTGCTTACGTTTTTGATACGCTTGGCGGCATTGTCTCTGCTGAAGAGCACGGCGACGGGATGATCGCCGTCGACATGGGCCTGCCGCGTTTTGGCTGGGCCGACATCCCGCTGGCCGAACAATTCCATGACACCCGCGCCATCGAATTGCAGGTCGGCCCGATTGACGCGCCGGTCCTGCATTCGCCATCTGCCGTCTCAATGGGCAATCCGCATGTCATCTTCTGGGTGGACAAGGATGTCTGGTCCTATGATCTGGGCAAGTTCGGCCCGCTTTTGGAAAACCATCCGCTGTTTCCAGAACGCTGCAACATATCCATCGCCCGCGTCACCTCGCGGCAATCGCTCGATCTGCGCACCTGGGAGCGCGGCGCCGGCCT
>JBATMU010000449.1:0-1530 GCA_049289995.1 Rhizobiaceae bacterium
TTGTCGAAGGCATGCGCATTGTCGGCGAGGATTTCCGCGACGGCATCCTGTTCGTGCCGGAAGTTCTGCTGTCGGCCAATGCCATGAAGGCGGGCATGTTCATCCTGCGTCCGCTTCTGGCCGCCACTGGTGCGCCCAAGCAGGGCAAGATGGTTATCGGCACCGTCAAGGGCGACATCCACGACATCGGCAAGAACCTGGTCGGCATGATGATGGAAGGGGCCGGCTTTGACGTCATCGACCTTGGCATCAACAATGCGGTCGAAAAATATCTCGACGCCATCGAGCGCGAGCAGCCCGACATTCTGGGCATGTCGGCCCTTTTGACGACGACCATGCCCTATATGAAGGTGGTCATCGACACGCTGAAGGAAAAAGGCATCCGCGACGATTATGTCGTGCTGGTCGGCGGTGCGCCGCTCAACGAGGAATTCGGCAAGGCCGTGGGCGCGGACGCCTATTGCCGCGATGCGGCCGTGGCTGTGGAAACCGCCAAGGATTTCATGAAGCGCAAGCACAACAGGCTGGCTGGCGTTTGAGGACAATCACGCCTGATTCGCGGCGTTGAGTGTCCCTTTCTGCGGTGCTAGCCTTCTGCAGCTGGCGTCTGCCGATTGGAGCTTGTCATGAATACCCGTACGTTGCTCGCCGCAGGTTATGCTGCAACCCTCTGCGCCCTCGCGCTCATGGTTATTGCTGTCATTACTGCGATGAGCAGCAATCCGCACGCAGGTCAGGAGCAGTTCGAGACCATACGGGCGGCATCGTTGTATTCCGCCGAACTCGCTGCCGCAGGACCCGGCCTGCGCCGCATCCTCTTCATCGACGGCCTGTTCATGCTTGCCTATACAGTCGCAATTGGCTTCACGGTCATGGCTTTCGCAGACAGAAATCGCCCGGCTGCATGGTTCGCCGGCATCGGCATCGTCGCTGTATTGCTGCTTGATGCGCTCGAAAACGCCACAATGGCCCAGTCTGTCGACCTGCTCGACGCCGGCGGGGCGTTGACGCTTGACCGAATTGCTTGGCAGGCATCTGTCTCCGGAATGAAATGGCAATCGGCCGCTGCGGCATTGCTTGCCGTCAGCTTCGTATTGCCAACGGATTCCATTTTGGAAAGAATTCTGGTCTGGGGCGTGCGTTTGGGGCTGCCGGTTGCGGTTCCGCTGTTCATCATGGGCGCATTCGGCCTGCGGGAAATCGGCGGGCAATTGCTGCTGCTTTCCATGAGCGGCGGGTTCATCCTGCTCGCCCTTGTTCTTCGTGGCCGCATGAGGTCATCTTGACGGAACAAGGCGCAGAGCCCCCTGCCAGCCGCACCCGCATCATTGCCTGCGGGGCGATAGCCCGCGAGGTGCTGGCCATTTGCAGCCAGCATGGCCTTGATCATATCGACCTGAAATGCCTGCCGGCCATCTGGCATGTCAGGCCCGAGAAAATCGCCCCGGCCATGCGCCAAGCCATCGCCGAGGCGCGCGCCGAGGGCTTTGGCCGCATTTTCATCGGCTATGCCGAATGCGGCACCAAGGG
>JBATMU010000450.1:0-4123 GCA_049289995.1 Rhizobiaceae bacterium
TTCCGGCATCGATTGCAGCCCGCAGGGCGACAAGGCCCGGCGCAAGCGGCGCGAATTCGGCCGACTTGTCTATCCCCGCCAAGGCGCCTTCCCGGTCGGCATTGCGGGCCAAGAAGCGGGCGCGGCCCTCGATAATGCGCAGATAGGTGTCCGGCGCGCCGCTGCCGGCGCCCAAATCGCTGGCGGCAATGGCGTAGTGCTCCTTGGCGGCGGCGGCATCGCCCGATGCCTCGGCGATCATGGCCATGTGAAAGCGCTTGAACAGCGCAAACCATTCGGGCCCTTCGAGCTTTTCGATGCGGGCAATTGCCGCCTTGGAGTCGCCTGCGCCCTGCTGAGCCCAGGCCGACAGGAGCGTTGTGACCAAGCGGTCGAGATCGGATTCCAGAGCAAGCTTCAGAAGGGTGTCGGCATCTTGCCAAGCACCACGACGAATGGCGTCCACGCCAAGCGCAACCCGCGAAAAGCGTTCAATTTCGGCTGTAGACTTGAGGCTTTCGGCGATCGGCAGCGCCTCGTCGAACGCGCCGGTGCTCAAAAGGGAAACAAGCAGGCCCTGACGGATTTCGAGATCATCCGGCGAAAAGCTGAGCGCCCGTTTGAAATAGGCAATGGCTGCGGGCAAATCACCGGAAGCCAGCGCCGACTGGCCAGCAAGATAGGCGCCGGAAAACGTATTGACCGGAGCATCCTCCGCCAATGCCGCACCGGCAAGCGCCACCGACAGCGCCAGCGCGCCCAACCAAGACTTGCGTCCCATATCTGCTCCAGACCCTGAGGCCGCGCCGGACCATGCCGCACGGGACCGTTTCATCGGCCAAATCAATGCTGCAAGCATGGCCTTTTTGCGGTGACGGCGCAAGAAAGCGGCGCTGTTGCTCAGTTAACGCGGCTGATGCAGAAATCAATGACGTCGAGCAAGGCGGCTCTTTGCGGCGTGTCGCCGAGCGGGGCCAGCGCATCGCGGGCAATTCCACCAAAATGGCGGGCACGGCCGATGGTGTCGGCGATGGCGCCAGTGCGGGTCATCAGGCCAATTGCCTTGTCAAGGCCGGCCTCATCGGTCTTGCCGCTTTCAATGGCCATTTTCCAGAAGGCGCGCTCATCTGCCGTGCCGCGCCGATAGGCGAGCACGACCGGCAGTGTGACCTTGCCTTCGCGGAAATCATCGCCGACGTTCTTGCCGAGATCGCGCGAATTGCCGCCGTAATCGAGCGCATCATCGACCAATTGGAACGCCAGGCCGAGATTGACGCCATAGGAGCGCAGCGCTGCCCGGTCGGCTTTGGCGGCCGCCGCAATGATTGGACCGACTTCTGCCGCGGCGGAAAACAGCGCAGCCGTCTTGGCCTTGATGACCGCCAGATATTCATCCTCGGTCGTTTCAAGGTTCTTGGCTGCGGACAATTGCATGACTTCGCCTTCAGCGATGACGCAGGCCGCGCCTGAAAGCACGTCGAGCGCGTCAAGCGAGCCGACATCGACCATCATCCGGAACGCCTGGCCGAGCAGGAAATCGCCGACCAGCACGCTGGCCTGATTGCCCCAGATCATGCGGGCCGTGGTCTTGCCGCGCCGCAAGCCGCTTTCGTCCACCACATCGTCGTGCAAAAGGGTGGCGGTGTGCATGAATTCGACGGCTGTGGCCAGTTTGACATGGCCTTCGCCGCGATAGCCGAACATCTGCGCGGCAGCCAAAGTCACCATGGGGCGCAGGCGCTTGCCGCCGGATGAAATCAGGTGGCTGGCGATTTCGGGAATGAGTTCGACATTGGAGCCGGCCTTGGACAGGATCAGCTCATTGACCCGGCCCATGTCCTGGGCAGTCAGATCCATCAACGCCTTGACTGACGCGGACGGCTTCTTGCCCTCGTCGAGCGACACGACAACTCCCACGCTGCCCACTCCTGCTTTGCACCGGATTCCGCCCGGCCGTCCGCTGCACATTATTTCGGCAAGGGCGTGTGCGGCAAGCGGCGAATTGGCGCAAGACCGGTTTTCACGATCGCGAATGGCGGCGTTTACAGGACGGCCTTTGCCTGCGGAAAGTCCATTCGCGCGCCAGTGCAATTGCCGATCCGCCTGGCGGGTTGGCTGCCCATCGCCAGCGATTGTCACAAGGCGGTCATGGCGCGCCGCTAAGCCTGCTAACAGTTTCCCTCAATTACGGAATGCAAAAATGCTTCATGTTGATCAGGCAGTTGAAACCGCGCGCCGCCTACATCAGGATCTAGCTGGATTGCGAAAGCAGATCGCCGACGAGGCCGGCAAGACGCTGGAAAACTGGACGCCCGCAATCATTCGGAGCGAGTTCCTGCCTTCGGCGGTGAATCTTGCCCATTATCTGGCTTTCCGCCGAGCCGATTTGCGCCAGATGCAGGATGGCTTGTCGTTACTCGGCCTGTCGTCGCTGGGCCGTTGCGAAAGCCGGGTTCTGCCGGCGATCGACAGCGTGCTGGCCGCGCTTGCGCGTATCGCCGGAATTGAAGGCCAGGCCTATCCTGAGCAGAACGCGTGGGTGGCCGGAAGCGAATTGCTGCTCGCGCGCCAATCGTCGATTTTCGGTTCTGATCCGGATGGCCCGTGCACGCGCATCATGGCGACCCTGCCAACCGAGGCGGCCATGGAACCAGAACTTGTGCGAAAGCTTGTCGCCAATGGAACAGACTGTATGCGGATCAATTGCGCCCATGACAGCGCCGATGAGTGGGAGAAGATGGTCCGCCATATCCGTGCGGCGGCGGCAGAACTCAAACGTGACGTGCGAATCGACATGGATCTTGGCGGCCCGAAAATCCGCATTGAAAGGGTCAACAAGCAAGCCAAAGAACGCCTGATGCGTGGCGACCGGTTCATGCTGACCGACGAGATTTCGGAAAAATCCGGGTTTGCCGAAGCCACGCTGTCTTACGAGACGCTGCTCGACAGGCTTGCACCTGGCGATTATGTCTGGATCAATGACGGCAAAATCGGCGCGCGGGTTATCGAAAAGGATGGGCGGCAGGTCATGCTCAAGATATTCAGCGCCCGCGAAAAAGGCGAAAAACTCAAGCCGGAAAAGGGCGTGAACCTGCCCGGCGCCGAGATCGCGATACCGGCGCTGACCGACGAGGATATCGGCAACCTCGACTTTGCCGCCCAGCATGCCGATATCATCGGCTTTTCGTTCGTACAGACGCCTGACGATGTGCGGGCCTTGAACAGCGAACTGCAAAAGCGCTGCAAGACGGACAAACTTCCGGCGCTAATGCTGAAAATCGAAACAAAACTTGCCGTGCGGAACCTGCCGCGCCTGATCGTGCAGGCGGGCGGATGCATGCCGGTGGCGGTGATGATTGCACGGGGCGATCTGGCCGTCGAAATAGGGCTGGAACGGCTTTCGGAAGTTCAGGAGGAAATCCTGTGGATCTGCGAAGCGGCACATGTGCCGGTTGTCTGGGCCACGCAGGTTCTCGACAGCATGGTGCATGACGGTGCGCCGACCCGCGCGGAGGCGACCGATGCGGCAATGAGCCAGCGCGCAGAATGCGTGATGCTCAACAAGGGGCCGCATCTTGCCGAGGCAGTTGAATTCCTTGACCGGGTTCTGCGCCGGATGGACCGGCATCAATCCAAGAAGTCGGCGCGACTTGGGCCACTGGGTTCATGGCGCGAGCCGCAATTGCTATAGTCGCCGCCTCAAGCCCATCAGGGCTCTTGTTGTCATTGCCGGCATAGACGCATTAAAGACGATGCATGAGCGAATTGCTGCGCACCAATGACGCCGTGCTCCTGTCTTTTGCACAGGCGCTGTTGAATGATGCCGGGATCGGCAATTTCATGGCCGATTTCAACATGAGCATTTTTGAGGGTTCGATCGGCCTGTTGCCGCGGCGGATCATGGTGGAGACCGAGCGCCTCGCCGAGGCGCGCCAACTCCTTGCCGACGCCGGGCTGGCCGGGGAGCTGAGGGAGCCATGACCGCCAGCACGGACGCCTTTCAGCGCGGTGCATTTTATCTGCGCCAGCCGAAATTCGGCGGACACCGGGCGGGAATGGATGCTCTTGTGCTGGCGGCGGCCGCCCCTGCCGGGTTCGCGGGGCGGGCCGCTGATCTGGGTTCAGGCGCGGGTGCGGCCGGCCT
>JBATMU010000451.1:0-2930 GCA_049289995.1 Rhizobiaceae bacterium
GCTCGCGCAACACCATCGAACCATCAGGCTTGACCACCATTGTCTTGACGCGCTTGGGCTGCACCGCCACTGTTTCGGGAGCGATGGCCGGATCGGCCTGCTCTTCGGCGACAATGCGATCTTCGCCCTTGGCTTCAGGCAGCGCTGCCTGTTCGGCAGGAAGTATTTTTTCAATTTCGACCGGCTCTTCGGCGGTCGTGACAAGTTTTTCCTGGGCGGGTGCAGCGGCTTCGGCACCGGCGACTTTTTCGTAAACCGCGCTGTCCTGATTGCCGATCTTGGTCCCGCCCGGATTTTCCGGCTTGACCTTGACCGGCGCATCATCGGCCTTGACGACCGCAGGCGCGGCAGTGCCCGAGGTCTTGCCGGACATGGCGTAGACGCCAATAGCGCCAATCAGTGCAATGCCTGCCACGGCGGCAGCAATCAGCATTGGCTTCTTGCCGGATGGCGGCGCGGCACGGGCGGGCGCGGCAAAATCATCAAACCCGATTGCCGGGCCAGCGGCCTGAACCGGCGCGGCTTTCGCGGCCGGCATGGGCGGGATTGTCGGCGAAAAACCCTGTTCCAGGGCCAGTTCGCGTTCAAAATCCGCTTCGAAAGTTCCGCCGAACGGGTCGTCGGCCATAACCGGGCCGGTTTCGGCATGGTGCGCAGCCGGAACATAGGCAGGGTTATAAGAATCGTCATAATCGTCATAGTCAGCGGTGGCGACAGGTTCATCGCCCCAACTCACATCCGGCAGGTCGAGATCGTCGGCCAGGGCAACCTGCTCTTCCGGCAGTTCGACAATGTCGAAATCCAGAGCGTCAGAATCCGCAGCCGCCGGCAAATGGTCAACTTCCGGATGCGCCGGAACGCCGCTGATCTCGGCAGGCGCAAAGTCCGCCACAGGGGTTTCCGCCTCGGCATGCGCGGGTTCAAAATGTCCGGTTGCCGCCGAAGCTGCCGCAGCAGGCTGAACAGGCGCCTGTTCCGGCTTGCGATTGGCCCAGATCGGCGCTCGGCTGAACACCGGCCGCGCTGCCGAATAGCTGGCGGCAAGCCGGGCAAGCTCGGCGAACGGATCGGATGCCGGAACTTCCGGTTCGGCCACAGGCGCAGCAGTTTCTGCAGGTTCGTCCTGCCAGACATCCTGCGGATGGGTGGCTGCAGACCAATTGGCGACCGGCTCATCGTCTTCAACCGGTGCAGCAGCGTCATCAGCATGCCAATCACCGGACGCGTCGACGCTTGCAGCCTCATCTGCAAAATCCGCCTCATCAAAGGCGATTTCCTGCATTTCGGCCACAGGCTCGGCGGCTTCCGGAACGACATCGAAGAAAGGCGGAGAATCGGCGCTTGCGGCAGGAATGCTGTGCGATTCCATGACGGGTGCAGGCTCGCCAGCACCCGTGGCAAATGCCAGCAATTCCGCTTCAAAATCAGGTTGGGCAGAGCCAAAATCAGGTTGGGCGGCAGCTTCGGCCACAGGCTCGGCGCTGAAGTCCAGATCGCCGAAATCCAGGTCAATTTCGGCATCCGGGCTGAAATCCATCTCGTCGAAATGCGGCTGCGCAGCTTGCAGCGCCGGCTCGGCTTCCACAAAGCCGGTTTCCGGCGCAATACGCCCGGCATCGTCCAGCCCTGCCCCGATTTCATCGGCAAAAGACGCCATGAAGTCATCATCATTGACCGGCTGCGGCAGCGGTTCATCGCGGCCTGACGCGCCAAAAGCCGCTTCAAGTTCGCTGGCCAGGCTGCGTTGGCCATTGGGCGCATCGACTGCACCCATCAATTCGCGCTCAAGGTCGATGGCGAAGGAATCGTCTTCCTCCTCAGGCCGGTAACCCGTAATCGCCGCCAGATCCTGCAAGGGATCGGAGGTCGGGGAATAGCCGGGCTTGGTAATCCTGAACGCGTTCTGTGCCATGCCTTGTCTCACACTCACAATTGGACGCCGCCGACGCCAAGTTGGGCCTTACCAGCGCAATGTGGGCAAAAAGAGACAGGAAGGTCTAGCGCATCTCCTTGGGCGCCTCCGCCCCGATCAACGCAAGACCGGATGTCAGAACATCCGCAACAGCCTGCACCAGCCCCAGTCTGGATTGGCTCAATAGTGGATCGTTAAGCTTAACAAACCGTAAGTCCGGGTTTTCTGTCCCCTTGTTCCATTGGGAATGCAGGGCAGCGGCCAGTTCAAACAGGTAGAAGGCCAACCGGTGCGGCTCGAGCGCGGCGGCGGCGCTTTCGATGACGCGGGGATATTCAGCCAGCTTGCGCACCAGCGCCAATTCGCCATCCGCACCGAGCTGGCCAGAAGCCTTTGCCAAGGCGCCGCGCGACAGGTCAAGGCTTGGAAACGCCTCCGCGGCCTGGCGGAACACCGAAGCGCAGCGCGCCGAAGCGTATTGCACATAGAAAACCGGATTGTCCTTGGACTGCTCGGTTACTTTGGCAAAGTCAAAGTCGAGCGGCGCATCGTTCTTCCGGTACAGCATCATGAAACGCACCGGATCGCGGCCGACTTCATCAACCACGTCGCGCAGGGTGACGAAATCGCCCGAACGCTTGGACATGCGCACAGGCTCGCCGTCGCGGTACAATTTGACGAGCTGGCACAAAAGGATGGTCAGTTCCATCGCCCCGCCCGACAGGGCGCGGGCCAGCGCCTCCATGCGCTTGACATAGCCGCCATGGTCGGCGCCCAGAATGAAAATCAGCTTGTCGAAGCCGCGCGCCTGCTTGTCCTTCATATACGCCACGTCGGCAGCGAAATAGGTGAAGGCGCCGTCTGATTTCACCAGCGGACGGTCGATATCATCGCCGACATCGGTGGAGCGGAACAGCGTCTGCTCGCGGTCTTCCCAGTCTTCGGGCACCTGGCCTTTGGGCGGCGGCAGCTTGCCCTTGTAGACATGGCCTTTCAGCGTCAGGTCGGTAATGGCCGA
>JBATMU010000452.1:0-6476 GCA_049289995.1 Rhizobiaceae bacterium
CCGCTCGACACCTGAAGCGCCCGGTCCTTGGCCGACACAATGGCGACGATCACGCCGGGCCGCGCCGTGAACGATGACAGCTGCGTGGAAAACAGGTCCATGTCGATATCGGGCGAGGCAAGAACCAGCGCTTCGATGCGGCGCAGGATGTGGCCCGAGCCGGAAATCGACAATTCGCGCAGCGCCTCCATGGTCAGGAGGGTGCCCATGGAATGGGCGATGAGCACGATATTGTCCGGGCCAGCGGCTTCGGCGATGCGCAGGGTGCGGACCAGTCCGGCGCGGGCGAAATCGGCGCTGTCGCGGTCATAGAGGTAAAGCGAGGTCTTGCCTGCCGACGGCCAGGAATAATTCAGCGAGACGCCCTGCATGCCATAATCATGGCTGAGCTGGGCATGGCGGAACAGGCCGGAGGCGAAGGACGTGTTGTAGCCGTGCACATAGATGAAAACCGTGCGGCGGCCTTCCGGCCAGAAGGCAAGCTCGGCCTTCATCCGTTCGGCCATCAGCGATTCGTCATCGGTAACGGCAATGCTGGCGGCAGCGAACTGGCGCGACAGGTCGGGCTTGCGGCGCGGGAAGACGATTTCGCCGGTCTGGCGCTTGGGCGGCACGGACACGGTGATGTCGGCAAAATGCAGGGCAGGCGAGCGCACCGCTGAGAACAGCACATTTCGGTCGGGCGAGGGCGTGCGCGAGGTTACGACAAACACCCGTTCCAGCTCGGCGGCATTGAGCGCATTGGCCGGGGTGATGCCCATCGTGTCGGGCGAGTTGCCGCACGCCGAAAGCGCTGCGGTCAGCGCAAGGGCGGCGGCAAGAAATATCGTCCGGAGAATCGGCTGCGTGCGGGTCATGGCTCAACGGGTTTTATGAGCGGGCTGGTTGACGCAAGATTAAGGCGAGGGCGTGACCGCAAGGCGAATAAGGCAAGGCAATGCCTTTCAGTGCGGCGGCAGGGTGCGGACCATGTCCATGACATCCGGCTCGGCACGGCGGCCGTCAAATTCGTCGATCACGCCGAAGGCGCCGCCATGATCCCACATGGACCAGGCATAGCCATGCGCCTCGGCGCGGCCGATCATCGCCTTGTAATAGGCAGCGCGCGTGGCGGCGGGCACCACATAAGGATTGCCATATTCCTGGCGGATCATGCCGAACTCGCCCATGAGAATGCGCGAGGCGGGGATGGCGTGCTTTTCCGCCCAGGCAGCGACGCGGGCAAAAGGCGCACCCATGACGGCGTCCATTTCCGCCTCGGTGTCCATCACGGCCACCTGTTCATCGAGATAGGCCAGAAGCCCGGCGCGGCGGGCGAACGGCGCATTGGCCTTTATCGTTTGGCGAATGTTTTCAACAGCGGCGTCGAGTTCTTCGCGCGGCACGCCATGCAGCGGAAAGGGCAGGCCGGTGACGTGCAGGATGAAATCTCCGGCCCAGGTCGCACCCTGATGGGTCAGCAGGAACGGATCATAGGAATGGAACGACCACAGGATATTGGGATCATCAAACTGTGAAGGGTCCATGGCGGACAGCCCCTCGGCGCTGCCCCAGCAGGCGCCCGACAAAATCAGCGTCAGCTTGGGCGCTGCCGCCCGGGCGGTCTTGTGGAGCGCGCCTAGCTGCTCCTGCCACCGGGCCTGTTCCTCTCCCTCGCAGCCGGTGACCGGTTCGTTGAGAAGTTCAAGCGAGACGGCCGCCGGATCCATGCCGGACAGCGCCGCCGCCATCTGGCCGACATGGGCGGCGTAGCGGTCAAACAGCGCCGGGTCCTCAAGGATTTCCGCCGTGCCGATGGCGCGGTTGCCGCTGGACGGCACGCCATGCATGTCGACGATTGCCTTCAAGCCTGCAGCGTTGACGCGCGCCACGGCCTTGAGAACGCTGGTCAGCAAATCACCGTGAAGGGCACTGCTTTTTTCGGAAAGAAATGGCGATGGATCGACAGGCAGGCGCAGCATGGTCAGGCCCGAGGCTTTCAAAGCGGCGAGATCGGCGTCCGACAGCGACTTCTGCCATTCTGGAAAGGGCAGCATCACTTGCCGCTCATCCCATCGGCTTTCCTCCGGCCAGGTCTGCCAAATGTCGAGCGCCAGCCCGCGGCCCGGCTTGAAGCTTTGGGCGGACGCGGCCAAGGGGACGAACAGCACAATGAAGAGAAGCGTCACAAACCGCATGAAAATCCTTCCGGCGGCGCTGGCAGGCAGCGCCCGATCCATGCCAGAATCACCGCACTGAGCCAAAAAGGAAAGCGCTATGGCGTCAAATGGTGAATCGGCGGGGCTTTCGGGCGAATTGACCAATACCGGCCACCGGCTTCTGGCGCGGGTCTATTATGCCGACACCGATTTTTCCGGCGTGGTCTATCACGCGCGCTATCTGGAATTCCTCGAGCGCGGACGGTCCGATTTCCTGCGGCTGGCGGGCGTGCACCACACCGAACTGGCCGATGGCCTGCATGGCGAGAAGATCGTTTGGGTGGTCAGGCGCATGGAGATCGACTTCCGAGCTCCTGCCCGCATTGACGATATCCTGACGGTGGACACGCGGACGCTGGAGATTTCCGGGGCGCGCATCATCATGGGCCAGGCGATCCGGCGCGGCGATGACCTGTTGATCGAAGCGCGGGTCGAGGCGGCGATCATTGGCGGCAATGGCAAGCCGCGGCGTTTTCCAAAGGACTGGATCGCCGCTTTCATGCCGCGCGCCACCTGAGCGGGCTAACCCTTCCTTAACCATAACCGATTCAGACAGGGTGAGGGGAAACGCGGGCCTGGCCCAGCGCCTTCCTTTGACCAAATTTGGCCCTGAAAAGGCGCGCAATCGCGTCTGGCCGGGACTGCCGGGGCGTTTGGCCCGAAAACGGGACTGCACAAGGACCATTGGCAAACGCCGGTCTGCAAGAATTCGAGGGACGCATGGAACAGGTTGCATTGGCCGCACCGGGCGAATTGTCCGTCTGGGCGCTTTTCTGGCAGGCAGGCTGGGTGGTCAAGGGCGTGATGATCGGGCTGATCCTCGCGTCGGTGTGGACCTGGGCGATCGTCATCGACAAGGTCGTCACCTATGGCCGCATGCGGGCCGCGCTCAACCGGTTCGAGCAGATTTTCTGGTCCGGACAATCGCTCGAAGACCTGTACCGCACCCTGTCTGACCGCAACACCGAAGGCATGGGGGCCATTTTTGTCGCTGCCATGAAGGAATGGAAGAAGTCGTTCGAAAAGGGCGCGCGTTCGCCGATCGGCCTGCAGAACCGCATAGACAAGGCGATGGAGCTGGCGCTGACCCGCGAAATGGAGCGGTTGGAAGGACGGCTGACTTTCCTGGCCACGGTCGGCTCATCGGCGCCGTTTGTCGGCCTGTTCGGCACCGTCATCGGCATCATGACCTCGTTCCAGGCGATTGCCGGTTCGAAATCCACCAATCTTGCGGTCGTGGCGCCTGGCATTGCCGAAGCGCTGCTGGCCACAGCCATCGGCCTTCTGGCCGCCATTCCCGCCGTCATCGCCTATAACAAGCTGTCGTCAGACGCCTCCAAGCTGTCGGCGCGCATGGAAGGCTTTGCCGACGAGTTCTCCGCCATCCTTTCGCGGCAAATCGATGAAAAGGTTGCCGCAAGGCAGCAAGGGTAAGCACCATGGGCATGTCGGTTGGATCATCGGGCGGACGCGGCGGACACCGCAGGCGCGGACGGCGCGGCGGCGTCATGTCTGAAATCAACGTCACGCCGATGGTTGACGTGATGCTGGTTCTGCTCATCATCTTCATGGTGGCCGCCCCGATGATGACATCGGGCGTGCCGATCGACCTGCCGGAGACGCAGGCCAAGGAAATGAATGCGGAAACGCAGCCGATCACCGTTTCGGTCAATGAAGCCGGCCAGGTGTTCATCCAGGAAGAGGAAGTGGCCGCCGAGGATGTGGTGGCCAAGCTCGAGGCCATCGCCAAGACCGGCTACGAGGAACGCATTTTCGTGCGCGGCGACAAGTCCGCCGATTATGGCATGGTCATGCAGGTCATGGCGCGCATTTCGTCGGCCGGTTTCAAGAATCTCGGTCTTGTCACCCTCCAGGAGCAGGGCAAGTAGGCGTTCATGAAGTCGTCGCTTGGCGCATCGGCTGTCCTGCACATCCTGCTGATTTCGGCCGGGCTGATCAGCCTGTCGTCGCCGCGCAAGATGGACATGACAATTTCCGAATCGCTGCCGGTCGATATCGTGCCGATCGAGGAACTGACCCAGATCCAGAAGGGTGACAAGAAGGCTCCGCTCAAGGAAAAATCCGAGACCGCGCCGACCAAGCGCCAGGACAAGGTGGAGAACGCCCAGGAAACCGGCGACAATGCGCTCGACCTGAAAACGCCGCCGACGCCCGAGGCGCGGCCGAAAGAGGTCAAGGCCGCAGCCGTTCCCGAACCCTCGCCGGACACGAAAAAGAAGCCTGCCGACGAGGAAGCGGAAAAGACCAAGGCTGCCGAAGCCAAGGCCGAAAAAGCTGCCGCTGAAAAGGCGGCGCAAGCTGCCAAGGCCGCCGAAGAAAAAGCTGCAAAGGCCGCTGAGGCCAAGGCCGCAGAAAAGGCCGCCGCGAAAGCCGAGACCGAAGCGCTGATCAAGAAGGCTGAAGCCGAAGCCGAAAAGCAGGCGGAGGCTGAAAAAAAGGCCGAGGCCGAAAAGAAAGAGGCGCAAGCCAAGGCGGAAACCGAGGCGCTGATCAAGAAAGCCGAAAAAGAGGCCGAAGCCGAGGCAAAGGCGGCGGAAGCCAAGGCGGCCAAGGAAAAGGCCGCCAAGGAAGCCAAGGCCAAGGCTGCAAAGGCTGCAAAGGAAGCGGCCGCCAAGGCCAAGTCGGATGAGAAGAAATTCGATGCTGATGAAGTGGCAGCCCTTCTCAACAAGGAAAAGGCCTCCGGCGGCGGCGCCAAGCGCAGCCAAAAGGAAGCTTCGCTGGGCGGAAAGAAAGCGACCGGCGGTAAACTCACGCAGGGCGAAATGGATACACTCCGCAGTCAGCTGAATGGGTGCTGGAATCGACCGGTCGGCAGTTTAGATGAGGGTGGGTTGCGGGTTTTGGTGTTTTTCAACCTCGACTCCTCCGGCAAACTGATAGGTGAACCGCGTGTTAAGAAATCCTCTGGCAACCGGCAATTTGATGAAAGTGCCATGCGTGCAGTCCGAAAATGCGATGATCAAGGATTTCAGGTTCCTGTTGGAAAACAGGATATCTGGAATGAAGTCAGCGTAAATTTCGATCCGGAGGATATGCCCTGATGTCCGCGCAGGTTATCCAACTCCAGTCTAGATTTGCGATGGCCGTTGTTCTTTCGGCTTTGCTTCCTCTCGGTCCCAAGCCGGCATTGGCCTTGGAAGCCGGCCATACCGCGCGGCTGGGGGACGTTATCGCGCGCTGCTGGAATTTGCCGCTTATTGAGAATGTTGGCTCGTTGACAGCCAAGGTTTCCTTTCAATTGGACCCAAATGGCGCATTGGCCGGCAATCCCCAAATTATCGTTTCATCCGGAAACCGCCCGTTCGACGAATCGGCTCTGCGTGCGATCAAAAAATGCGCGCCGTTCGATCTGCCCCGCGACCGCTGGGAAGAATGGAAATCCATTGTGGTCAACTTCGACCCACAAAACATTCATCAATAGTTGAGGCGCCCTTCATGAAACCCTTGATCCGCCACTTACTGATCGCCGCATCGCTGTCGGCCGCTGTGCTCGGCGCCGTGACCATGCCTGCCCATGCGCTGGTCGAGATCGACGTCAACAAGGGCACGATCGAGCCCTTGCCGATCGCGGTCAGCGATTTCGTGGCCGGCGATTCGCTGGGCTCGGAAATCGCCGGCATCGTGGCGGCCGACCTCAAGCGTTCAGGCCTGTTTGCGCCCATCGACAAGGGCGCATTTCTGGAAACGATTTCCAACCCTGACGCCTCGCCGCGTTTTGAGGACTGGAAGGTCATCAATGCGCAGGCGCTGGTGACCGGCCGCGTCTCCAAGGAGGCGGACGGGCGGCTGAAAGCTGAATACCGGTTGTGGGACACGTTTGCCGGCCAGCAGCTCGACGGGCAGCAATTCTTCGCCAACAAGGAAAACAAGCGCCGCGTCGCCCATATCATCGCTGACGCCATCTATGAGCGGCTGACCGGCGAAAAGGGCTATTTCGACACGCGCATCGTGTTCATCGATGAATCCGGCCCGAAGACCAAGCGCGTCAAGCGTCTGGCCATCATGGACCAGGACGGGGCGGGGCTGAAATACCTGTCCAAGGGCAATGAACTCGTGCTGACGCCGCGCTTCTCGCCGACGCGCCAGGAAATCACCTACATGTCGTATGAGAGCGGCCAGCCGCGCGTCTATCTGCTGCAGATCGAGACCGGGCAGCGCGAACTCGTCGGCAATTTCCCCGGCATGACCTTCGCGCCGCGCTTCTCCCCCGATGGTCAGGAGGTGATCATGAGCCTGCTGCGCGACGACGGAAAC
>JBATMU010000453.1:0-3636 GCA_049289995.1 Rhizobiaceae bacterium
CCAATAGACCGATCAGGTCGCGGGTCGTCCGCCCGGAACGGCGGCCTGCGGCGTCGGCAAGCGTGTCGGCCGCATCGCGCAGCAGGCTGGCCGCAAGCACGGAAACCTTCTTCTTGGCTTTGCGCGACGGCGCTTCAGCGGAATTCAGGCGCATTTCAATCTCCTTCGACACAAACTGACCCGGAGGGGCTGACCCGGAGAGGGTGATTTCACTGCTGGATTGCGTAACAGGCGATCTTCTTTTTCTTGAGGCCGGCGCAGGCGTTCAACGCAGCGGTTTTGCTGCCAAAGCCGCCGAACCGCGCCCGGTAGAAGGTCTGGCCGGATTTCTCGAATTGCTGGGTAAAGCCGGTCGCCTTGCCAAGCGCGCCGCCAGCCTGCGCCTTGACCTTGCCGAGCAGGGCGCGCGCTTCGCCATCGCTGCCTGCAGCGGCGATCTGGATGACCCAGCCGGAAGGACCGGTAGAGGCCGTCTGCACGGGATCAGTGCCTTCGGGCGCCTCAGCTGGCTTGACCTTGACCGTTTTGACAATTGCCGGTTTTGGCGCAGCCAATTCAGCGGTCTGGACGTCCGCTTTGACCGCGGCCTTGGTTCTGGCCACGGCAACCGGCTTGGTTATTGCAGCTGCCGTTTCGATCTCTTTGGCGGCTTCAACAACCGGCTCTGCCGCTGCGGTCTGGAATGTCGAATCCGATTTGGCGATCAGCGCGCCATTGCCGCCGTTGGCAGCCCTGCCAAGATATTTGTTGACGAGCCCGGCCATTTCCGCATCGCGCGAACGGCCCGACTGCCCGCCCAGCACCACAGCGACAATGCGCTTTTTGCCGGCTCCTGCCGATGTGACAAGATTGTAGCCCGAGGCGCGGGTATAGCCGGTCTTGATGCCGTCAACGCCGGCCACGCGGCCCAGCAGCTTGTTGTGATTGGCCATGCGCCGCTTGCCATAGGTGAACGAGCGGGCGGAGAAGACTGTGAAATGATTGGGGAAATGCTGGCGCAGCGCCATGCCGAGCGTCGCCATGTCGCGCGCTGTGGTGCGCTGGGCCGGGTCGGGCAGGCCTGAGGCATTGCGGAATGTCGTCGAGCGCATGCCCAGGCTGCGCGCCTTGGCGGTCATCATGCGGGCAAAATTTTCTTCGGTGCCGCCCAGATGCTCGCCCAGTGCCGCTGCCGCGTCATTGGCCGATTTGGTGACCAGCGCATAGACAGCGGTTTCAACGGTTATGCTTTGCCCGGGTTTGACGCCAAGCTTGGTCGGCGGCTGGCTGGCGGCATGCCGCGACATGGCAATCCGCGTCGAACGCTTGATCTTGCCGCGCGAGAGCGCCTCGAAGGTCATGTAAAGCGTCATCATCTTGGTGAGCGAGGCGGGATAGCGCGCCGCATCAGCTGAGGATGCATAGAGCACCTTGCCGGTATTGGCATCCACAACAATGGCTGCGTGCTTGGGCGATTCCGCACGGCGGTTGCGTGCCTGTGCCGCTTCGGGGGCCATCAGGCTGAACGCGACAAGCGCGCTGAAAAAGAATCGGAATGCGGGCTGCATAAATGCCGGAATTGAATAACGCACGGGCACACTCTGTTGTTTGAACCGCGCGCCCCGCCTGGCCGCGCATGAAAGAGGAACCTAAAGGATCACGGTTACCAATCCGTTTATCGGTAGGGCGGCGTTTACCAAGCCATGGCTGACCTTGACGAAGGAACTGGTTCAAAAGGGTTTTCCGTCGTTTTCATGGCGCGGTACGGCAATCCGGCACCAAGCTGATGCAGCCAACAGGCTTGTTTCATCCTGCAAAGGCCTTAAAATCGGCGAACAGGCACTTACATTGGGTGCGTCGGCGCAAACAGGACCAGGAATGAAACGGCTTCGCATGCAGGACGGGGACAATGGGCCGGGCGGACCTTCGCGCGGAACGGCGACGATCACCCGTCCCAAACCCAAGGTCAAGAAACCTGCACTCTACCGCGTCCTGCTGCTCAATGACGATTACACACCCATGGAATTCGTCATCCATATCCTTGAGCAGTTTTTCCAGAAGAACCGTGAGGACGCCACCCGCATCATGCTTCATGTCCACCAGAACGGTGTCGGCGAATGCGGAATATTCACCTATGAAATCGCCGAGACCAAGGTCAGCCTGGTCATGGATTTTGCCCGCCAGCATCAGCACCCGCTGCAATGCGTCATGGAAAAGAATTGAGGATCACGGATGCCCGCATTTTCCCAGAGCCTCGAAACCGCGCTGCATCAGGCGCTGATATTCGCCAATGAGCGCCATCATGAATACGCCACGCTGGAGCACCTGCTGCTGGCGCTGATCGACGATCAGGACACTTCGGCGGTGATGAAGGCCTGCAATGTCGATGTGGACGTGCTGAAAAAGACCGTGCTCGGCTACATCGATTCCGAGTTGACCAATCTGGTCACCGGTTACGACGAGGATTCCAAGCCGACTGCCGGTTTCCAGCGGGTCATCCAGCGCGCCGTCATCCATGTCCAGTCTTCGGGCCGCGAGGAAGTGTCGGGCGCCAATGTGCTGGTGGCGATATTTGCCGAACGTGAGAGCCACGCCGCCTATTTCCTGCAGGAACAGCAGATGACCCGCTATGATGCGGTCAACTACATTTCGCATGGCATCGCCAAACGCCCCGGCGCTTCTGAATCACGCACCCCGCGCGGCACGGAAGAAGAGGGCGGTTCCGGCTCTTCGTCCGCGTCTTCGGACAATGATGAATCTGGCCAGAAGAAGGGCAAGCAGCAGGATGCGCTGACCGCCTATTGCAACAATCTCAATGACAAGGCGCGGGCAGGCCGCATTGATCCGCTGATCGGCCGTGACATGGAGATCAGCCGGACGATCCAGATCCTCTGCCGACGCTCCAAGAACAACCCGCTCTATGTCGGTGATCCCGGCGTCGGCAAGACGGCAATAGCCGAAGGCCTCGCCAAGCGGATTGTCGAAGGCGACGTGCCCGAAGTGCTGCGCTCTGCCACCATTTTTTCGCTCGACATGGGCACGCTTTTAGCCGGCACCCGCTATCGCGGCGATTTTGAGGAGCGCCTGAAGCAGGTGGTCAAGGAGCTGGAAGCCTATCCCGGCGCCATCCTGTTCATTGATGAAATCCATACCGTCATCGGGGCAGGGGCCACGTCCGGCGGCGCCATGGACGCCTCCAACCTGCTCAAACCGGCGCTGTCTTCGGGCCTGATCCGCTGCATCGGTTCGACCACATACAAGGAATTCCGCCAGTTTTTTGAGAAGGACCGGGCGCTTGTCCGCCGCTTCCAGAAGATTGACGTCAACGAGCCGTCCATCGATGACGCAATCGCCATCATGAAGGGCCTGAAGCCGTATTTCGAGGATTTCCACAAGGTCAAATACACCGCCGACGCCATCAAGGCGGCGGTGGAATTGTCGGCCCGCTACATCAACGATCGCAAGCTGCCCGACAAGGCCATCGACGTGGTTGATGAAAGCGGCGCAGCCCAGATGCTCTTGCCCGAGGGCAAGCGCAAGAAAACCATCACCATCAAGGAAATCGAGGCAACCATCGCCACGATGGCCCGCATTCCGCCCAAAACCGTCACTGCCGACGATGAAAAGGTGCTGTCCGGCCTGGAGACCGAGCTCAAG
>JBATMU010000454.1:0-2700 GCA_049289995.1 Rhizobiaceae bacterium
CCATGCGCGCCGAGGCCTTGCCGGCACCGATGACGACAACGCGGCCTTCGGGCCTTGGCGGCAGGTGGGCGGGCACGATAAGCAGGGGATCGGCGGCGGCGACAGCGCACTCAAACAATGAAGCGAGCAGGCGGCGTTCGTGGGTTAGACCGTCCGCCAGCCCGGTCACGGCTGCCTCGCCGCATCGCCATCCAGCAAAAGCATGATGGCCGAAACCGAGATCATGCCGCTGATTTCCCTGGGTTCAAGTTCGCGGCCAAGCGCCTCTTCAATGGCCAGCATCAGATGGACATGGGCAACGCTGTCCCATTCCGGCAGGTCGCCAATGGTCGTGGCCGGGGAAATGGCCGAAGCGGGCAGCCGGGCGGCGGCGGCCAGCAGCGCAATGGCGCGGTCAGTTGCGGTCATCTTCTGCCTTTGCCAAGCGGGCGAGATCCTCACCCATCAGATCGAAAATGAACCTGCGGCCGATACGTCCCGTTTCGGGATCGAAAAACGCATGATTGAGAATGCCGCTCTCCTGAAAGCCGAGCTTCTTGTAAAGCAGGATTGACGCGAAATTGCGCGTGTCAACCGAGCCGGTGAACCTCAGAACATCGCCATGCCGGAAAAAGTGGGCGATCAGGGCACGGCGCGCCATCAGAGCCATGCCGCGCGTTTCATCGTCTTCACGGAACATGGCTATGCCAAGGTTGGCTGATTTATAACCGCTGAAGCGGATCATGTGCCAACCGAGCGTTTCGCCGCTGTCGCGCAGCCTGATGGCATGGATGAAGACCTTCCTGCCGTCAGGCCGGCGAAAGCGCTTGAACAGGCGCAGCCCGACCGGGCGCGGTGTTGGGCCGATCAGCGGATTGCGCAGGTCATCGCGCGCCATGATGCGAAAATGCAGGCGCAAGGCTTCCGGCAGCGAGACCGGCACGATATCAAGCGGACCCGTGCGCAGCGTCTCCGCCAGGGCGGGTATCCGCTTGTGCTTCATGGCTTGGCGCCCAGGGCTGAAGCGCGGACCGCCTTGCGGTCGAGCTTGCCGCGTTCGTTCTTGGCCAGCATTTCCACTCGGTAAAGTGCAGCAGGAACGGCGTCGGGCCGGGCGCGGGTGCGGCACCAGGCGCGAATGGCTTCGGTTTCCGTTTCTGCGCCGGGGCGCAGCACGATTGCCGCAGCCACCGCCTCGCCGGCGACCGCATCGGGGATGCCGAACGCGCAAGCCTCGACAATATCCGGATGGCGCTCCAAAAGCATGTCGATTTCCTCGGCCTGAATCTTGATGCCCGAGCGGTTGATTTCCCATTTGGTGCGGCCGGTCAAGGTGAGAGCGCCAACGTCGTCGATCACGCCGATATCACCGGTGCGGAACCAGCCTTCGACAAAGGCTTCAGCGGTTTTTTCCGGATCGCCAGTGTAATGGTCCATGATGGTGGGTGAGCGGACCAAAACCTCGCCCTTTCCTTTGCCGGCGATATTGCCACCCTCGCCCAAAACGGCGAATTCGCCGCCCCAAGGCCTGCCGACGTGGCCGTCGCGGCCACTGGCCTCGTCAAGCGCAGCGCCGGATATCCAATTGGCGGTTTCGGTCATGCCGAACATATTGAGCACGTTTTCCGTCCCCGCCCAATCGGCGATGGCCCGCCATTGCTCCATGGACAAGGGCGCGGATCCGACATGAACGCGCGCAAGCGAACCGTTTTGCGGCCTGGGCGAAAGGCGGCAGGCCAGTTTCCAGAACGATGGCACTGAACTCATGAAGGTGACGCCAAGCTTGTCGATCAGTGCACCGATACCGGCGTGCTCGGCAATGTCAGGTCCGTCAAGCAGGAATAGCTCCGCTCCGGCGGCCAATGGCGTCAGGCAATTGCCGATCAGACCGTGACCGAAAAATGCCGGCAGCAGGCACAGCGTGCGGGCCATGTCCGGCCGGCCTATCGCCTGTTCATTGAGCCGGACGCGCGCGGCGATGGCAGCCACTGACAGGCGGATGCCCTTGGGCTTGCCCGTGGTGCCCGATGTCATCAAGATTGCCGATGGCGGACGATCCGGTTGTTCGGCGCCCTTTACCGGCAGGTTCACGCCGTCATGCAGCGGGCCAAGCCAGTCGGAAACACCGGCAAAAGCAGCGACATTGGCCTGCTCTTCGGCCGAAAGTTTCGGGCTGACCAAAAGCGCGTCCCTGCCCGCCTCCCAGACAGCCAGAAGTGCAAGAATGGTGTCGAAAGCCCGGACATGGCCAATGGCCACAACGCGGCCCGCGCCCTGCAATGCGGATGCCTGCGCGGCAACGATTTCAACGGCTTCACTCGCGCTCAACGTGCGGCCGCTGCGCACATCCGTCATGCGGCTGCCGGGCGAAAAAAAATGTTCCGCGACACCCGATTCTGACATGGCGTGGTCTCCTGCGGCGGCAACAACTGGCGTTGCATACATGGGACGTTCAAAAGCCCTCAAACTCGTCTAATCCCAACCACCTGATAATCAAGCTTTTTCTGATACAGTTGACTCCCATGGCCAATTCAGTGATTTTTGCGCTGGGGAAATTCAAATTGCGGGAATCGAAAATGAAAAAATCCTATCAGAAGCCGTCTGTTGAAAAGCGTGAAAAGCTCGGCGCGGTTGCAGCTGTTGTCGTCAGCGGTGTTCCGGCCTGACCGCATGGAGCCTGAAAAGGGCCGCAGCATGTTGCGGCTCCTGTTTCCATGAAGC
>JBATMU010000455.1:0-2558 GCA_049289995.1 Rhizobiaceae bacterium
TCACCCGCTATGGCTATGCCCGCCCTTGCCGGGGCGTGGAGATCGTCGAAGCCGCCCATCCGGTGCCCGATCAGGCCGGGCTGGCCGCCACCAGCCGCATGCTCTCGTTGGTGTCGGAGCTTACGGCGGAAGACCATGTCGTGGCGCTGATCTCAGGCGGCGCGTCGGCGCTATTGGTCGCGCCCGCCGATGGCGTGAGCCTTGCCGAAAAACAGGCGGTCAATGCGTCGCTGCTTGCCTCCGGCGCGCCGATTGGCGACATGAACGTGGTCCGCAAGCATCTAAGCCGCGTCAAGGGCGGGCAATTGGCCGCCGTCTGCCATCCCGCCAGCCTGTTGACGCTGATGATTTCCGACGTGCCGGGCGACGATCCGGCGCTGATCGGCTCCGGCCCGACGATTGGCGATTCTTCGACGCCTGCCGACGCGCTGGCCATCCTGAAAAAGTGGAAAATCAAGATTACCGCCCCGGTCCGCACCGCCTTGACCAGTCAGAGCCAGGTCATCCGCCCGGGCGATCCGCGCCTTGTCAATTCGCAAGCCTGGGTCATTGCCGCGCCGCTGCAATCGCTTGAAGCCGCCGCCGAACTTGGCCGCGCAAAAGGCTATGATGTGCGCATCCTTGGCGACCGCATCGAAGGCGAAGCGCGCGATGTGGCCCGCGTTCATGCCAAGCTGGCGCTTAAGGCGCAGAAGACCCTGTCCGGACGGCCGCTTCTGCTGCTGTCAGGCGGCGAGCTGACCGTGACGCGGCGCGGCCAAGGCATTGGCGGGCCGAATGCCGAATTCATGCTGGCCATGGCCATTGCGCTTGATGGCGCGCCGGGCATTCACGCCCTGGCCTGCGATACCGACGGCGTCGATGGCGGCGCCGAGATCGCCGGCGCAATGATCGGACCCGATGTTCTAGCCAAGGCCCGCGCAGGCGGCCTTGATCCAAAGGAGTTTTTGGCCCGCAATGACAGCCACGGGTTTTTCGGGCATTTAAATTCGCAGCTGGTCACCGGCCCGACACTGACCAATGTCAATGATTTCCGCGCCGTGCTGGTCAAGGCGGTGGGGTGAGGCAGATCACCCCAATCCCAGCAGCCGCGCCGCATTTCCCTTGAGGATGCCCGGCCGCACCTCGTCGCGAAAGTCGGCCTTGTCGAAGGCGTCGAGCCATTTCTCCGGCGCGATCATCGGCCAGTCCGAGCCGAACAGCATCTTGTCTTTCAAAAGCGTGTTGGCATAGCGGATGAGGATCGGCGGGAAATATTTGGGCGACCAGCCCGACAGGTCGATATGGACATTGGGCTTGTGGGTGGCCACCGCCAGCGCCTCTTCCTGCCAGGGGAAGGAAGGGTGGGCCAGCACGATCGGCATGTCAGGGAAATCCACAGCCACATCGTCGATGAACATCGGGTTTGAATATTTGAGCCGCATGCCGTTGCCGCCCTTCATGCCCGAGCCGACGCCGGTTTGCCCGGTATGGAACAGGGCAGGCTTGCCGGTCTCGGCAATCGCCTCGTAAAGCGGCCAGGCCAACCGGTCATTGGGATAAAAGCCCTGCATGGTCGGGTGGAACTTGAAGCCCTGCACGCCGAATTCCGCCACCAGCCGCCGCGCCTCGCGTGCCCCGAGCTTGCCCTTGTGCGGGTCGATGGAGGCAAACGGGATGAGGATATCGCTGTTTTCGGCTGCCAGCGCCGCCACCTCCTCGTTGCGGTAGCGCCGGTAGCCGGTCTCGCGCTCGGCATCGACCGGGAAGATCACTGCGGCGATGTTGAGCGCCCGGTAATGGACGGCGGTCTCGGTCACGGTTGGCGGATGTTCCCATGGCGCGCCAAAATATTTGGCCATGGTCGTCTGCAATTCGTCATAGCCGTCATCGGCATGGCAGCCGCACGGCTCCTCGGCATGGGTGTGGAAATCAATTGCCCGGACTTTCGTGATGTCGACCATTGCCGTCTCCTTCAAACCCGGATCAAGGCCGGGTCTTCATTGTCATAGAGCCGCTCCACCAGGGCGGCGCGGCGGGTGAGAATCCGCCTTGTGTTCAGGCTGCCCTTGTCGGTGATCTCATGGTCCTTGAGCGAGGGCGGCTCGGCCATGACCAAGGCGCGCGACACGCGGCTTGCCGACCCGGTGGCGCGTTTTGCCAGCGCGATCATCCGGGTCTCGATCTCTGCCTGCAGCACAGGGTCGATCACCGCGCCGTCTGAAACATTGCCGGCTTGCCCCGGGCGCGGAAAGATCAACATGCCGGCTTCGCCGCGGTCATGCCCGCAGATAACGATATCCTGCACCAGCCCGGCGAACTGTTCGAGCATGTCGAGCCTGAGATTGCCCGCCTGCACCCAAGTGCCGGTCAAAAGCTTGAAATCCTCGGCAACACGCCCGTCGAACACCAAGCCGCGGTCGGGATCAGCCGCGTTGACGAAGCGCACCGCATCGCCGGTGATCAGAAAGCCGTCCGCGTCGAACGCCTCGCGCGTTTTTGCAGGATCGCCGAAATAGCCAGGCGTGATGTTCGGCCCCTTGACGCGCAATTCGCAGCGCATGTCGTCATCCGGCAGC
>JBATMU010000456.1:0-4811 GCA_049289995.1 Rhizobiaceae bacterium
GGGCCGCGTCGTCAAAAGCGACGTGGATGCGGCGATTGCCGGCGGCGGCGCGAAACCCGCGCCCGCTGCCGCGGCAGCATCGTCGACCGCCACACCTGCCGCCCCGAAAGGCATGTCCGACGATCAGGTGCTGAAACTGTTTGCCGAAGGTTCCTACGAACTCGTGCCGCATGACGGCATGCGCAAGACCATTGCGCGCCGCCTGCAGGAATCAAAGCAGACCATCCCGCACTTCTACGTCTCGGTCGATTGTGAACTCGACGCGCTTATGGCTTTGCGCGCCCAGCTCAATGCCGCTGCCCCGGTGACAAAGACCGAAAAGGGCGAGGTTCCTGCCTACAAGCTGTCGGTCAATGATCTGGTCATCAAGGCTTTGGCGCTGGCGCTGCGCGACGTGCCGGATGCCAATGTGTCGTGGACCGAAAACGCCATGGTCAAGCACAGGCATTCTGATGTCGGCGTGGCGGTGTCCATTCCCGGCGGGTTGATCACCCCGATCATCCGCAGCGCCGAAACGCTGACTCTTTCGGCCATTTCCAATGCCATGAAAGATCTGGGCGCCCGCGCCAAGGCGCGCAAACTCAAGCCCGAGGAATACCAGGGCGGAACCACGGCCGTCTCCAACATGGGCATGATGGGCGTCAAGAACTTCGCAGCAGTCGTCAATCCGCCGCATGCCACCATTCTGGCGGTCGGTGCGGGCGAGGAGCGCGTCGTGGTGAAGGCAGGCGAAATGAAGATCGCCAATGTCATGACGGTGACGCTGTCCACCGATCACCGCGCCGTCGATGGCGCACTGGGGGCGGAGCTTTTGGGCGCATTCAAGCGCTAT
This sequence comes from Rhizobiaceae bacterium, assembly GCA_049289995.1. GTDB lineage: Bacteria > Pseudomonadota > Alphaproteobacteria > Rhizobiales > Rhizobiaceae > JBATMU01. The sequence continues at coordinate 833 of JBATMU010000456.1, forward strand.
ATCGAGAACCCGCTTGGCATGCTGGTGTAAGTCATGAAAACCATCCTCTGCTATGGCGATTCCCTGACCTGGGGCACCGATGCCGAAAACGGCGTGCGCCACGCCCATGCCGACCGTTGGCCGAATGTGCTTGGCGCGGTCTTGGGCGCGGGCGTTGAGGTGATTGCCGAGGGCCTGCGCGGGCGGACAACCGCCTATGACGATCATCTGGCCGACATGGACCGCAACGGCCAGCGCCTGCTGCCGACGCTGCTTTCCACCCATGCACCGATTGATCTGGTCATCTTCATGCTGGGCGCCAATGACATGAAACCGGTCATCGCCGGCTCTGCCGTCGGTGCGCTGCAAGGCATGCGCCGCCTGGTGCGGCTTGTCCGGGCAAGCGCCGTTCATGATGACCGCGATGGCGAGCCGGACATTCTCATCGTCGCCCCGCCGGCCCTGTGTGAAACGGCCAATGCTGAATTTGCCGCCATGTTCGCAGGCGGCATCGAACAAAGCCAAATGCTGGCTTCGCTCTATGCCGATCTGGCCGATGAATTTGGCTGTGGTTTTTTTGATGCCGGGTCGGTCGCCAAAACCTCGCCGGTCGATGGCGTTCATCTTGATGCCGCCAACACCCGCGCCATCGGCAAGGGACTGGAGCCGGTTGTACGATTGATGCTCGGACTTTGACCGGGATCAAGGAGGAACGAAACGTCGGCTGAAAGGCTCGGGAAAGCAAACAAAGGAGCTTTCCAATGACCGGCATGCCGCACGAACTGGACAATGATTTTCCCGAGCACGCCGCCCGGATCCACCAATTGAAGGACGGCAGCGCACGGTTCCGCAAACTCTTCGACGCCTACAACGAGATCAATCGCGCGGTGCACCGTGCCGAGACCGACATCGAGCCAACCGACGACGTCCATCTGGAAGACCTGCGCAAGCAGCGAGTGCGGCTCAAGGATGAAATCTACGGGATGCTGACTGCCTGATTGGCGGCCTGCTCCCGCGAGCAAGGCAGGAGCAGGCCATGGCCGAACAATATGACGTTCTCATCATCGGCTCCGGCCCCGGCGGCAATGTGGCCGGCATCCGGGCCGCCCAGCTTGGCCTGAAGAACGCCATTGTCGAGCGCGAGCATCTGGGCGGGACCTGCCTCAACTGGGACTTCATCCCGACCAGGGCGCTCATGCGCTCGGCTGTCATCCCCGCAGACAATGCTGATTTCGACGAGATTTTCTCGCAGGGCATCAAGAAAAGCCGGAAGTTCGGCGAGGAATGCCGGCTGCTCGAAGCCTCGCAAGGTATCGAAGTGTTCGAAGCTGGCAAGGCTGTCAATAACAATCGGTACGACCGCATTGACCTTGATGCCGTAAGCACAGCAAAGTTTGGCGAAGCACTGGCTCCGCTTGTCCGGCAGGTGCTGGAAGTCTGATGAAAATTATAGTCAAAGTCTTTACAGGACTGGCGCTTGCAATTTGCATCGCGGGTTGCCTTGTCTACTATTTAGGTCCGCATTCCCGAGTAAGCGCAGCGTTTGAGACATACAAATCTGCATATCTTGCCGGTGACGTTGCAAAAGTAACAGCGTTGACCACGAATTCCGATATCGCATTTTGGGATGAGCAACGCCGTCATGCTTTGCGATCGGCGGAGGAAGTGGTCAAGGCACTGGACTACAAACATCGTGCAGCGATTTTGAAGATTCGTTCAGATGTTTACGACGGCAAAATTTCGATTGCGGATCTTGATCGCCTTGATCAAGAACAGCTCTATGCCGTGACACGCGAACCGGCGGCATTTGGGAAAGCGCTGGCCACAACGTCCGTGCTGTTTGCTGTCCCAACGGGGCGGGGCAAAGCTCGCGGTTATCTCTTGTTTGGAAATATCCAGTCCATTTCGATCCAAATTGCATATGCCTTGCTCTCGGGAGCGTATCTCAATTTTGTCACCGACTCGGACGGAACATACAAAATTGATCCGACGCCACTACTCGATCAGGGAGCCAAACAAATGGAAGCGCTGGCGATTCAGGTCGATCCTACCGGAAACAAATTCATCGTTCAGGGCTTGCTCAGGTCGGGTGATGCTGACCGTGAACAAAAACTCTGGGCGCCACTTATCAGGGAGTAAGTTCAATGGCAGGCACTGACTATGACGTTCTTATCATCGGTTCCGGCCCTGGCGGCTATGTGGCCGCCATCCGCGCCGCCCAGCTTGGCCTGAAGACCGCCATTGTCGAGCGCGAGCATCTGGGCGGCATTTGCCTCAATTGGGGCTGCATCCCGACCAAGGCGCTGCTGCGCTCGGCCGAGATCATGCATTATGGCCAGCACATGAAAGCCTATGGCCTGACGCTCAACGGCACGGTCACAGCCGATGTGCCAGCCGTGGTCGCCCGTTCGAGAGGCGTGTCGCAGCGGCTGAATGGCGGCGTCGGCTTCCTTATGAAAAAGAACAAGATCGACGTCATCTGGGGCGAAGCCAAGCTGGTCAAGGCCGGCGAAGTGGCGGTTGCAAAAACCGCCAAACCCGCCATGCAGCCGCAGCCGGCCCTGCCCAAGGGCGTGCTCGGCGAGGGGACCTACACGGCCAAGCACATCATCATCGCCACCGGCGCACGGCCGCGCGCCCTGCCGGGCATCGAACCGGACGGCAAGCTGGTCTGGACCTATTTTGAAGCCATGGTGCCGCAAGCACTGCCGAAAAAGCTGCTGGTCATGGGTTCGGGCGCCATCGGCATCGAGTTTGCGAGTTTTTACAACGCGATGGGCTCGGATGTCACCGTTGTCGAGCTGATGCCCAACATCATGCCGGTCGAGGATGCCGAAATCTCCGGAATTGCGCGCAAGGCGCTGGAAAAGTCCGGGTTGAAAATCATCACCGAAGCCAAGGTCACCAAGGTGGTCAAGGGCGCCGACAGTGTAACGGCGACCGTCGAGACCAAGGATGGCAAATTGACCGAAATGACCGCCGACCGGCTGATTTCGGCAGTCGGCGTGCAGGGCAATATCGAAAACCTCGGCCTGGAAGCGCTGGGCGTAAAGACCGACCGCGGCTGCGTGGTCATCGATGGTTTTGGCCGCACCAATGTGCCGGGCCTTTATGCCATTGGCGACGTCGCCGGCCCGCCCATGCTGGCCCACAAGGCCGAGCATGAAGGCGTGGTCTGCGTGGAAAAAATCGCAGGTTTGCATGTCCATGCCACAGACAAGGCCAAGATTCCGGGTTGCACCTATTGCCATCCGCAGGTCGCTTCGGTCGGTCTAACCGAGGCAAAGGCCAAGGAGGCCGGTCACGATGTCCGCGTCGGGCGCTTCTCGTTTGCCGCCAATGGCAAGGCTATTGCGCTCGGCGAAGACAATGGCATGGTCAAAACCATTTTCGACAAGAAGACCGGCCAATTGCTCGGCGCCCACATGGTCGGCGCGGAAGTGACCGAGCTGATCCAGGGCTTTGTCGTGGCCATGAACCTCGAAACCACCGAGGAAGAGCTGATGCACACCATCTTCCCGCATCCGACCCTGTCGGAAATGATGAAGGAAAGCGTGCTTGATGCCTACGGCCGGGCGCTGAATGCCTGACAAAGCCGGGCAATGGGCGTAGTATCGCAGGCGAGCCGGGATTGCCCGGCGACAGGAGAACAGCCATGGACCCGAAATCACTCATCGTCTTCCTCGCAATCGGCTTGGCGGCAGGGTTTCTCGCAAGCTTCGTTGTCGGCGGCGGCGGCCTTGTGCGCTATCTTGTGACCGGCGTTATCGGCGCCTTTGTCGGCGGTTTCCTGATGTCCTATTTCAATCTCAATCTGGGCATCGCCAACCCGCTGATTTCCCAGATCATAACGGCAGCGATCGGCGCAATCGTCGTCGTGCTTTTGGCCCGCATTATCGCCTGAGGAACACGCAATGGATCAGTCTTACGGAATTCTCTCCATGCCGGGCACCGGCTTTTTCGGCATGCTGCTCATCGGTTTTCTGGCCGGTTGGGCAGC
>JBATMU010000457.1:0-2434 GCA_049289995.1 Rhizobiaceae bacterium
GCCATTGGGCATGTCGGGCAGGCGCCCGGCCGGCAGAACGCGCTCGGCCGAAAGCCGGGCGCGCAGGAAGGACAAGGGATGGGCCTTCAGCGACAGCGACAGGGTGCGGTAATCATGGATGACATGCTCGCCCGGCAACATGGGCGGCAGGCGCATTTCCGGCTCGTTCACGCAGGCCGCAGACCGTCCGGTTTCAAACAACGGCAGCCGTTCTGCGGCACTGCCGGGATCAATCGCCTGGGCCGCCCACAGCGCATCGCGCCGGTCAAGGCCAAGCGAACGGAAGGCGTCCGCTTCGGCCAGCCGCCGCATGACGGATGCCGAAAGCCCGGCCCTGAGCCAGACATCGCGCACCGAGTCATAGCCATGCTTGCGGCAGTCAACGAGCCTTTGCATGTCAGCCTGGCTCACGCCCTTGATCTGGCGCAGGCCGAGCCGCACGGCATGGCTTGAGGCGATCACGCCTTTCATGCCGGAATGACGGGGATGGATGCGCCCGGCGTCAAAACCGTCCGGTTCAAGCGTGGCGTCCCATTGCGAAAAGTTCACGTCGGCGGGGCGGATGTCCACGCCATGCTCGGCGGCATCGCGGACCAATTGGGCGGGCGCATAAAATCCCATGGGCTGCGAATTCAAAATGGCGGCGCAGAACACGTCCGGGTAATGGCATTTCAGCCAGCATGAGGCATAGACCAGAAGCGCAAACGAAGCGGCATGGCTTTCGGGAAAACCATATTCGCCAAAGCCCTCGATCTGGCGGAAACAGCGCTCGGCGAAATCGCGCTCATAGCCCTTGGCCGTCATGCCCTCGACCATCTTTCTCTGGAAGGTGTGGATGGTGCCGACCCGGCGGAACGTGGCCATGGCGCGGCGCAGCTTGTCGGCCTCGCCGGGCGTGAAGCCGGCGGCGACAATGGCGATCTGCATGGCCTGTTCCTGAAACAGCGGCACGCCGAGCGTCTTGCCGAGCACGCGCTCCAATTCGGCGCTCGGGAAGCTGACGCTCTCCTTGCCCTGCCGGCGGCGCAGATAGGGATGAACCATGTCGCCCTGGATGGGGCCGGGCCGGACAATGGCCACTTCGATGACCAGATCATAGAACTTCACCGGCCTCAGCCTTGGCAGCATGGACATCTGGGCGCGCGATTCAATCTGGAACACGCCGGTCGTGTCGGCCCGGCAGATCATCTCGTAGACGCGCGGGTCCTCCTTGGGCATGGAGGCGAGCGTCATGGCGCGGCCGTAATGGGCCTCCAGAAGATCGAAGGCCTTGCGCAGGCAGGACAGCATGCCGAGCGCCAGGATATCGATTTTGAGAATGCCAAGGGCATCAAGATCATCCTTGTCCCATTCGACGACGGTGCGGTTCTCCATGGCGGCCGGCGCAATCGGCGTCAGCTCGTCCAGCCTGCCAGCCGTGATGACAAAGCCGCCGACATGCTGGGACAGGTGGCGCGGGAAGCCCATGATCTGGCTGGTCATGTCCAGCATGGTCCGGGTTGCGCCGCCTTCGGGATCAAGGCCGGCGGCGCGGGCCTCGCGCGCGCCGATATCAGACGATGACCAGCCCCAGACCGAGCCGGAAATCGCCGCCGTCACATCGGCGGACAGGCCCATGGCCTTGGCAGTTTCGCGGGCGGCGGAGCGGGCGCGGTAGGTGATGACGGTGGCGGCGAGGCCAGCCCGTTCGCGGCCATATTTTTCATAAATGTACTGGATGACTTCCTCGCGCCGTTCGTGCTCGAAATCGACATCGATGTCGGGCGGTTCGCGCCGCTCGGGAGAAATGAAGCGCTCGAACAACAGGTCGGTCAAAGCCGGATCAACCTCGGTGACGCCGATGCAGAAACAGACCGTGGAATTGGCCGCCGAGCCGCGGCCCTGGCACAGGATGCCGCGCGAGCGCGCAAAGCGGACAATGTCCCAGACGGTGAGGAAATAGGGGGCATAGGCAAGCTCGGCGATCAGCGAAAGCTCGTGGCGGATCTGTGCGGAAACCTTTTCCGGCACGCCGGAAGGGTAGCGTTGCGCCGCGCCCAGCCAGGCCAGCCGGGCAAGCTCGTCCTGCGGGCTGGCGCTCTGGCCGCAAAGCTCTTCGGGATATTCATAGCGCAGCTGATCAAGCGAGAATGTCAGGCTCTTGGCAAAACGCTGCGTCTCGGCCACGGCCCCAGGATGGGCGGCCATCAGCCGGGCCATTTCAGGGCCTGGCTTGAAACAGCGCTCGGCATTGGCGGCCAGCCGGACACCGGCTTGCGCGACCGGAACATGCAGGCGGATGGAGGTCAGCACGTCGTGAAGGGGCCGCCTCGCCGGATCATGATAGGCCACATCGTTGACGGCCATCAGCGGCAAGCCCGCCCGATCTGCTGCTGCCGCCAGCCGGGCGAGGCCGAAAGCGCCCGAGCCGTCAAAGGCCGGGCAGGCGGCGAGC
>JBATMU010000458.1:0-9790 GCA_049289995.1 Rhizobiaceae bacterium
CTGGAAATCCTCGGATTTTCCGCCGATGGCGGCATTTTCGCCTTTGAGGAACATGGCGTGCAGGATGGCTCGGGTTTTCCCTATGCCAACCGCTTCTACATCAACACCGCCGACGATTCTTTCATGCCCGGCACGCCGGTCCGCGTTCGCATTGACGACGAACAGGCCAGTGAGGCCGACGCTCGCGCGCAAGCCGCCCAACAGGGCGAGGCCGTGGTGCCTGCCGCCGTGCTGGCGCAAAATCCGGGGTTCACCGCCGGGCGCAATGCCCTGACCGAACTCAGCGCCGATCCGGGCCGCATGCGGTTTTATCCGAGGCCGGTCTTCGCACCGATCGACGCTCCGATTGAAATCCGCGCCGCCAATATTCCTCTGGCGCCATCGGAAACCTGCGCGGCGATGGGCGATGCTGCCGGCCTCAGCCTCGTTCAGGTATCCGAAAACCCGGCTATCCCCGCCCGCATTCTCCACCTGGACAAGGACCGCATTCCATCCAGCCGCGGCTGCGCCTATGGCTATTCGCTGGCCGCCATCCAAACCTTCTTCCCGGAAAGCGGACAGGCGGTGTTTGCCGTGGTCGTGGCGGTGGAATCCTATGGCTTTGAGGGCCCCGATCACCGCTACATGGCGGTAACCGCCCGGCTTGAGCCTTGACAGTCATGAGCCTGTTTTCGGCGACATTTGTCCGGCTGCGTCAAAGCCTGCCAGATGGCGGACTTGCGCTGCGCGGATCGCTCGGCTGGGCCGCGGCAATGGCGGCTTGCGCCTTGGCCGGACTGATGATGCGCGGTTGGCAAAGCGGGGCGCAGCTTGCCGAAATCGGCGGGATTTTTGCAGCCGGCGGATTTCTCGCTTTTGCGCCAGCGCTGGTGTTGGCCCGTTTCCTGTCGCTGCGCCGCAAGCTTGAGGCGGCGTTTGCCGCCCATCTGGTAAGCTTGGCCTTCCTGACAATCGGCGTGACCGCCCTCATCTCCGGGCTGGTGTTCCGCGACTATTATGCCGAATGGCACGGCCCCTTCCTGTCCAAATTGTGGATCCTGCAATTCGTCTTCACCATTGCCTCGGGAATTTACCAGTTTCTGGTGATCGGCCTGCCGCTCTATTTTCCGTTCGGCCTGCCCATGCTGCTTGCCGCCGCCTATTTTCTTGTCGGCAAACCGGCAGCAAACCCAAATAGGGCTTAACCCGCCGCGCTGGATCGTTTAGACGGACCGGGCCGGAATTCTGCCCTGCGCCCGGCACGAAAGGCACGCCATGATTCCCCGTTATTCGCGGCCCGAAATGACCGCACTCTGGTCTCCCGAAACCCGCTTCCGCATCTGGTTCGAGATCGAGGCGCATGCCTGCGATGCGCTGGCTGACATCGGCGTGATCCCGAAGGAGGCTGCCAAGACCATTTGGGAAAAAGGCGGTGCGGCGAAATTCGACATGGCGCGCATCGATGAAATCGAAGCGGTGACCAAGCATGACGTCATCGCTTTTCTTACGCATCTGGCGGAATTCGTCGGCCCGGATTCGCGCTTCATCCATCAGGGCATGACTTCATCGGATGTGCTCGACACCTGCCTGTCGGTGCAATTGACCCGGGCGGCCGATATCCTGATTGCCGATCTTGATGCACTGCTCGCCGCCTTGAAAAAACGGGCCTTCGAGCACCGCGACACCATAACCATCGGCCGCAGCCATGGCATCCATGCCGAGCCGACCACCTTTGGCGTCAAGCTTGCCTTTGCCTATGCGGAGTTCGCCCGCTGCCGCGCCCGCATGGTCAATGCGCGGGCCGAAGTGGCCACCTGCGCCATTTCCGGCGCGGTCGGCACATTCGCCAATATCGACCCGCGCGTCGAAGAGCATGTCGCCAAGGCCTTGGGCCTGGCGCCCGAGCCGGTCTCCACACAGGTCATCCCGCGCGACCGCCATGCCATGTTTTTCGCAACGCTCGGCGTCATTGCCTCGTCCATCGAGCGGCTGGCCATCGAAATCCGCCATTTGCAGCGCACCGAAGTGCTCGAAGCAGAGGAATATTTTGCGCCCGGCCAGAAAGGTTCGAGCGCCATGCCGCACAAGCGCAACCCGGTGCTGACCGAAAACCTTACCGGCCTTGCCCGCATGGTGCGCGCCATGGCCATTCCGGCCATGGAGAATGTGGCGCTCTGGCATGAACGCGACATTTCGCACTCGTCGGCCGAACGCATGATCGGCCCGGATGCCACCATCACGCTGGATTTCGCGCTGGCCCGGCTGACCGGCGTCATCGACAAGCTGCTGATCTATCCCGAGCGCATGCTGGCCAACATGAACCGGCTGGGCGGCCTGGTGCATTCGCAGCGCATCCTTTTGGCGCTGACCCAGGCCGGCACATCACGCGAGGACGCCTATCGCCTCGTGCAGCGCAACGCCATGAAGGTCTGGGACAGTTACCAGCTTGCCGGTTCGGCGCAGGTCGATTTCCTGGAGGAATTGCTGAAGGATCAGGACGTGCGCGCCGCACTTTCAGAAGCTGAAATCCGCGCCATGTTCGATCTCGGCTACCACGCCAAGCATGCGCGCACGATTTTCGCGCGGGTGTTCGGAGCCGAAGCATGATCCGGGCCGCCGGTGACTTCGATTTCCTGATGGTGCCGGGCCGCGGCAATTCCGGTCCGGACCATTGGATGTCGCATTGGTGCCGGACCTTCCAGAATTCGAGCCGCCTGTTGCAGAAGGAATGGGAAAGGCCGCAGCCCGCTGATTGGATTGGCAGCCTCGACGCAGCGGTTTCTGCCGCGCCGCGCCGCCTTGTCCTGCTTGGCCATTCGCTGGCCGTGGCAACCATCGTGCAATGGGCGAAAGAGGCAAGCCCGGCGCAGACGGCAAAAATCGCTGCTGCATTCCTCGTTGCGCCCACTGATGTCGGCAATGCCGATCCGTCGTTTGAACTGGTGCGCCCGTTTGCGCCGATGCCATTGTCCAAACTGCCCTTCCCCACACTTGTTGCAGCCAGCCGCACCGATCCCCGCGTCGCCTTTGAGAAGGCGCAGGAATTCGCTGCAGCCTGGGGAGCAGAACTTGCCGATACCGGCGATCTCGGCCATATGGGCAATGACGCCAAACTTGGCCTGTGGCCTGACGGTCTGGTGCTGCTCGGGCGGCTGTTGCAAATGGCGGGTGTTTGACCTGGTTCGGCGGATTTGAGGCTGAATATCGCGCAAAATCCGGCAAACCCGGCTGCCGCAGATTGACTTGGCCCCATTGCCGGTTCAACCCCGGTTGATGCCCATCAAGCACATCCTGCTGGCGATCCTCGTCGCCGCCATCTACGGCGTGGCCTTTGTCGCCATCAAGACCGGCGTTTCGGAAATACCGCCGCTGCTCTTGACCGGATATCGCTATCTGTTTGCCGCCATTCCCATGGTGTTTTTTGTGGGCAGGCCCGACGTCTCCTGGCGCTGGCTCACCGCCTATGGCGTGATGCAGGGCGTCATCATGTTCGGGCTGATCTTCACCGCAGTGGCCTGGGAAATGCCGGGCGGCCTCGCCTCGATCGTCGTGCAGATGCAGGTGTTTTTCACCATCTTGTTTTCGATCATGGCGTTTGGCGAGCGCCCGTCACTCGCCCAGTTCATGGGCGCGGCAATCGCGCTGGCCGGCATTGCCGTGATCGGCTGGGATCAGGCACAATTGGCCCCGGTCCTGCCCTTTGTCATGGTGCTGGCAGGCGCTGCCGCCTGGGGCGCGGCCAATGTCATCGCCAAGGCCGCAAGGCCATCCGCCATGCTGTCATTTGTGGTGTGGTCCGCACTCGCCGCCCCTGTTCCGTTGTTTCTCTTGTCGGCGATTTTCGAGCACACGGTTTTTGGCCTGCCGCCAAATGCGCCGTCCATGGCGGCAATTGCCTCAATCGCCTTTCTGGCCTGGCCGACAACCGTGTTTGCCTTTTCGGCCTGGGTGTTCCTGCTGCGCAAATACGAGGCGGCGACCGTCACGCCCTTCGCCTTGCTCATTCCGGTGTTCGGCATGGGCTCGACCGCTTTGGCGTTTGGCGAACGGATGACGCTTGCTGCGGCGCTTGGCGCAGCCCTCATTTTCGCCGGGCTGATCGTCAACCTGTTCGGCGGCAAGCTCATGCGCAAGTTTGCCCTTTGACGGCAATTGACTTCGCACCTGCCAATCGCCACTTCTCGCCCATGAAAATCGCTGACGCCGACATTCTCATCGTTCCCGGCTACACCAATTCCGGCCCGGACCATTGGCAGACCCGCTGGGAGCAGAAGCTGTCAACGGCCCGCCGCGTCCAGCAGGCCGAATGGTCAAAGCCGGTTCTGGCCGACTGGACGAAAGCTCTGGCCGATGCCGTCAATTCGGCAAGCAAACCGGTCGTGCTGGTCGCCCATTCGCTGGGTGTCTCAACCGCCATCCAGGCGGTTCCGCAGTTCACCGGCAAGATCGCCGGGGCATTCCTCGTCTCGCCGCCCGATGTCGAAAATCCGGACATCCGTCCGCGCCATCTGATGACCTTCGGCCCGTATCCGCGTGATCCGCTGCCGTTTCCTTCAGTGACCATCGCCAGCCGCAATGATCCGTTCAGCGCTTTCGAAAAGTCCGAAGACATCGCCGCCGCCTGGGGCTCGCTGTTTGTCGATGCAGGCGAAGCCGGACATATCAATGCCGATTCCGGCCACGGTCCGTGGCCGGAAGGTTCGATGATCTTTGCAAAATTCATGTCCAGACTTTGACAGAGGTCAAGGCATGCAATGGGTGCAAGGCTGACCCTTCCTTCAACTGAAAAGGAGGAATTCATGCAGGATGATGACAACCTTGCCGCGAAACCAGCGGCAAATGGCGGCACAGCCGACGCCGTTCCCGCATTGACGCCGGTTTCGGCCCCGCATGTTTCGCCGGCCCGCGCCATGCGCCATGATCCCGAAGCGATCCGCCATGCGTTTGAATCCGGCGAATACCCTTACAAGAGCAAGCTGCGTGAAAAGCAGTATCTTGAGCAGATGAGCGCCTTGCAGGTGGAGCTTTTGAAGGCGCAGAACTGGATCAAGGAAACCGGCCAGAAGATTGTCGTGCTGTTTGAAGGCCGCGATGCGGCCGGCAAGGGCGGAACCATCAAGCGCTTCATGGAGCACCTCAATCCGCGCGGCGCCCGCGTTGTTGCGCTTGAAAAGCCGACCGACCGCGAACGCAGCCTGTGGTATTTCCAGCGTTACCTCCAACACCTGCCGGCCGGCGGCGAAATGGTTTTCTTTGACCGCTCCTGGTATAACCGGGCGGGCGTCGAGCGCGTCATGGGCTTCTCCACCCCCAATGACTATCTCGAATTCATGCGTGAATGCCCCGACCTTGAGCGCATGATGGTGCATTCCGGCATCCGGCTTTATAAATATTGGTTCTCCGTCACCCGCGAAGAGCAGGCGAGACGTTTTGCCCAGCGCCAGAATGATCCGCTCAAGCAATGGAAGCTGTCACCGGTCGATCTCGCCTCTGTCGACAAGTGGGACGCCTATACCGAGGCAAAAGAGGCGATGTTCTTCTTCACCGACACCGCTGATGCGCCCTGGACCATTATCAAGTCCGACGACAAGAAGCGCGCGCGGATCAATACCATGCGCCATTTTCTGGCCGACCTGCCCTATCCGAACAAGGACCGCAGGGTCGTCGAGGCCCCCGATCCGCTGATCGTCGGCTCCGGCGCCCATGTGATCGGCCGCGACGAGCACATCCTCGGCAAGACCCTGCACCCGGAAAAGCGGCGCTCGAAATAGGCCGCCTCAGCGGGCCGCGGCCACCATGGCATCGGCGCCGGCCTTGATGAAGCCGGTGTCGGTGCTGATTGCGATGAACCGGAATCCCAGCCCGGCGAGATGGCGGGCATGGTCCGGACTTGAGGCAAAGCTGGCGGCAAATTTGCCCGCCTTGTCTGCCGCCGCTGTCAGGTTGCGCAGGATGTCGTTCATGCCGTCATGCTGCGGATTGACCAGCGCCCCGCCGCTCCATGCAATGGAGAAATCCGCCGGGCCGACAAAAATGGCGTCAATGCCCGGCAAGGCCAGGATGTCATTGGCAATGGCCAGCGCCTCCATGGTCTCGATCATGGCAATCGCCAGCGTTTCGCCGTTGGCGAGCTTAAGATAGCTGTTGGTGTCAGTATGGCCATGAAACGCCATTGCCCTGCCCGGCCCCCAGGAGCGCGCGCCGAGCGGCGGAAATTTCATTGAATCGGCAAAGGCCTTGGCGTCGGCCATGGTGTTGATCATCGGCGCAATGACCGCTTCCGCGCCGAAATCCAGGGCGCGGCTTGCCATGTCGAATCTGCCGACCGGAACGCGCACCACCGGGTGGGCGCCATTCTGGATGACCGGGCCGATGCAGCGCAGCACCGAATCATCGGAATGACCGCCATGTTGCATGTCGAGCGTCACCGCATCCACCGACGTTGCGGCAATGGCCCCCGCCAGCAGCGGGTCGGGAATCGATGACCATGCGGTGAATACGGTCTGCCCGGCTTGAATCTTGCTCTTCATGTTCATGGTCAAACCCCTCAGACAATTCAACAAATCAGGTTTCGGCCACGAGCGCCAACAAAAAACCGCCCGGCAAGGGGCGGTTTTCATTCCTTCAAGTTAGAAACCTTCGGACTTTCGTTTCGAGCAGGGACACCAAAACCGGGTCCATGAAATCGTACTCATCGGGAATATCCAAGCATATCAGCCTTTTACCGCCCAAAAAGTGCTTGAATTTTTTCTGCACTTTTGTTCGGTGAGCCTTTTCCATCACGAAGATGATGTCGGCCCACGCGACCAATTCGCCGGTCAGCGGCGTCACGGCATCGTTGTTGGTGCCGGCCGAAAATACTTCAATGTTTGGATTGCCAGAAAACACCTGTTCGGCAGTCGGGCTGCGCAGCTTGTTCTGGCTGCAAACGAACAGGATGTTTTTCAAACAAGCTCCTGCTCACGCCTTCGAAATCTGGTCGACAGCCGTCGCCATCAATTCTTCCATCGCCTTGCGGATCTGGTGATCGCTGACATCGGCTTTCAAATCACCGCGCACCTTGCGGAACACGTCGTCGTCGCCGGCTTCCTCGAAATCGGCGGCCACGACGGTCTTGGCATAGGCGTCGGCGGCGTCACCGCTCAGGCCGTTCTTTTCCGCCGCCCACAGGCCCAGAAGCTTGTTGCGCCGCGCCGTTGCCTTGAATTTCAGGTTTTCGTCATGGGCGAACTTGCTTTCAAAGGCGTTTTCGCGGTCTTTCATGTTGGTCATGGCCGGTCTCCGTGGATTCTTGGCGCTGAGGCTGCGCGATTCCTGCCGCCTCTATATGGTGTCAGCACGTTGAAATCAAAACCCGGCCGAAAGGTCAATGCGCCCCGCCATGCGCCAATTCGGCGCGGCGCGGCGATAAGACGTTGACAGCCGCAATTGAGCATTGAGGCTGAGGGCAATTTCCTCTAGACAGCGGGGAGTTCCGGCCCGTTGAGGCCGCCACCTTCTTGCCGCGCGTTCGTTTGCGGCCTGCCAACCGGGAAAATCCGATGAACCGTCGCCGCCGCATTTACGAGGGCAAGGCCAAGATCCTCTATGAGGGCCCCGAGCCAGGCACCCTGATCCAGTTTTTCAAGGACGACGCCACCGCCTTCAACAAGAAGAAGCACGAGGTTGTCGATGGCAAGGGCGTCATCAACAACCGGATTTCCGAGCACATTTTCACCCAGCTCAACCGGATGGGCATTCCGACCCATTTCATCCGCCGGCTGAACATGCGCGAACAGCTCATCAAGGAAGTCGAGATCATTCCGCTCGAAGTGGTGGTGCGCAATGTCGCTGCCGGTTCGCTGTCCAAGCGGCTCGGCATCGAGGAAGGCACGGTCCTGCCGCGCTCGATCATCGAATTCTATTACAAGGCCGATGCGCTGGATGACCCGATGGTCACCGAAGAGCACATCACGGCGTTCGGCTGGGCCAGCCCCCAGGAAATCGACGACATCATGGCCTTGGCCATCCGCGTCAATGATTTCCTTTCCGGCCTCTTCCTCGGCGTCGGCATCCAGCTGGTTGATTTCAAGATTGAATGCGGCCGGCTGTTTGAAGGCGAAATGATGCGCGTCGTCATCGCTGACGAAATCTCACCGGATTCCTGCCGCCTGTGGGATGTTGTCACCCATGACAAGCTCGACAAGGACCGTTTTCGCCGCGACATGGGCGGCCTGGTCGAAGCCTATCAGGAAGTCGCCCGCCGCCTCGGCATCATGAACGAAAACGAGCCGCCGCGCCCTGCCGGGCCGGTGCTGGTTTCGTCCACCGATGGCAAGGGCAAGAAGCCCCACTGACCGCAAATTGAGGAGCGCACGCCGATGATAAAGGCCCGCGTCACCGTCACATTGAAAAACGGCGTCCTCGACCCGCAGGGCAAGGCCATCGAGCATGCGCTGGGCGCACTGGGCTTTTCCGGCGTCGGCGGTGTGCGCCAGGGCAAGGTGTTTGACGTCGTGCTCGATCATGCCGACCGCGCCCGCGCCGAAGCTGACCTCAAAGCCATGTGCGAAAAGCTGCTGGCCAATACGGTGATTGAAAACTACAGTGTGACGCTGATCTGAGGTTGCATTGGAGGGAGCCGTGGCGAACGTCACAACCGATCTGATGTACGAACTGCTCAAACGAATGAACAATGATGTTTCGGAACTCCGGCAGGATGTGTCCGAAGTCAAAAAGGAACTGAACGTCATTCGCGGCCACATGGTCGGAATTCAGGGTGACATGCGCAACATCCACAGCATCCTCGGCCGCCACGACGACCGGCTCGAGCGCATTGAGCGCCGGCTTGAACTGCGCGAACTGGCCGAGGCTCAGTCAAGGTTTGAGCGGGACGAATGACCGGCAATTGGACGAGGCGCGGCTTTTTGATGAGCATGCCCGCGCTTGCCACCCTGCCCGCCCGCGCCGCGCGCCCCCGAACAGTCGCCATCATTGGAGCTGGAATCGCCGGTCTGGCAGCCGCCCGCACCCTCATCGACGCCGGGCACAAGGTCACGGTTTTCGAAGCGCGGGACCGCATCGGCGGGCGCATCTTTTCTGACACCGAATTCGGCTTCCCCATCGAGATCGGCGCCAACTGGGTCCATGGCGACAAGGGCAACCCGTTGATGAAGCTGGCAGGCGAAGCCGGCATTTCCGCCTTCGCCTTTGATTTTGATGACTGGAGAATCATCGCGCCCGATGGCGATGACCTGGCAACTCCCGGCGGCCAAGTATGGGAAGAACTTTCCGGCGCGCTGTCTGATGTGTTGGAAGCAGGAGCTGAAGAACAGGACGGCAGCAGAACGATCGCTGTCCGTCTGGCCTCAGACAAGGTCTTCTCCCGCCTCGCTGCCATGAACGGGGAGCTGACCAGCGCGATCCTTCGCCGCGAACTGTCAGGCGATTATGGGGCAGATGCAAACGAGATCAGCGCCGAGGCTTGGAACTTCGGCAAAGAGTTCAAGGGCGACGACATGCTGGTCACCAACGGCTTTGGCCGCGTGGTCGACCATCTCGCAAAGGGACTGGATATCCGCCTTTCCGAGCCGGTGAACACCATTCGCCATGGCGCAGGCGGTGCGGAATTTGAAACCGCCAAGGGGAAATTCCGCTTTGACGCAGCGATTGTCACGGTGCCGCTCGGCGTGCTGAAGGCAGGCACCATCCGCTTTGACCCGCCTTTGTCAAAGGACCGAGTAACCCGGATCAGCCGCATGGGCTTCGGCGCCTTCGAAAAGGCCTTCCTTGTCCTCGACAGACCGGTCAAGCTCGGCGCAACCAACGTGTC
>JBATMU010000459.1:0-7338 GCA_049289995.1 Rhizobiaceae bacterium
AGCCCCGGCAGGCGGATGCCGATCAGCGCCAGAAAACCGGTGCCGAACAGCGACCAGATTACTGCGACCCAGACCAGCGCATAGGGCACCGCGCCAATCAGCGGCAATTCGGTGACATTGGCAGACAGTTTCAGCAGAACCGGCAGGAAGGCGATCAGCGTCATGACCGAATCGATCAGGCTGACGCCAAGCCCTTCGGCGATGGAGGCAAAGCGCATCGTGTCTTCCTGCACGCGCTGGGCTGCACCTTCGACGCGGCGCAGTGATCCCCAATTGTCCATGTAATAGCCATTCATGGCGGTGCGCCAGCGGAATACGTAATGGCTGACGAAGAAGCGGGTAATGACGGAAACGGTGACGGCAACCAGCGCAATGCCGGCAAAAGACGCCAGATGTCCGAAAAATTCGGCAATCGTCACGGGCCGGTTTTTGGCGAGGGAGGCCTGGATGAGGTCGTAGAACGGGCCATACCAGTCATTGATGGCGACGGAGACTTGAACCTGAAAATAGGTGGCAAACAGGATCAGCGCCGAACCGAGGATCGACCACATCTGCCAATGGTGCGGCGAGCGCCAGAACCACCAGGCTGAAAACAACACAACGGAGGCGGCAAAATAGAGATAGAACCACAGGAAAGGGGCCGTCCAGAACGAGGCAAGGCCAATGACCGGTTCGGCATCGGCAGCAGCCGGCGGCAGACCGAACATGCCGCCCGCCTGTTTGGCGACGAAAAACCAGAACAGGACGCAGACCAGCGACCATGCTGCGGCGGACAGGAACAACAGTTTCGGCTTGGGGAAAAATGAAACGAACACGGGCGGAATCCTTCCTTCAGGCCGAATCGGCGGCAGTGATTTGCAGGCAATGTAGTGGAGATTGCCGCCGAGCAAAGCGGCCTGCCGCGCACGGCACGATCACATGGGCGCGAGCCTTGCCGCAGCGGCACAGGCGGGCACGCTCCGCATCAAGACGGTTTTAACCTGTATCGGCCATTTTCAAGCAATGGCTTATCATTTTCGCATTCTGGTTCTGGTTCTTGGAGCGGCGCTTGCCTTGTCACCCGCTTTCGCCGCTGACGACTGCAAGGATGTCTCCGGCGAGATTGTCTCGCAAGCGCAAGTCACCCTGCCCGCTGATGCCAATGTCACGGTCCGGCTGATCGAGGCGGGCATTCCCGAAGGCCCGCTGCTGGTGATTGGCGAAACACGGTTTGCCGCAGGCGGCAAGGCGTTGCCGCTGGCATTCACGTTTCATCCGGTCTGCGACGATTTGTGGCTGGCAGTGCGGGCGGGCTTCGAAATTGTCATCGAAAGCGGCGGAAAGACGATATTTTCCACCGATCCGGTGCAGCTGATGGATCAGCGTGAGCCCTATCACCCGGTCGAAGTGTTCGCTTCCAAGTAGCCACCGGGGTTGAAACCTGGCCGATCATGACTAGCTGAGGGCTGCCAACCACGGGAGCCCAGCGTGAATATCCAAGCCTTTGCCGCCATCGGCCTTTATGCCTTTCTCAATTCGGTGATCCTGTGGTGGATCGCCGTCAAGACCGGTCAGGTGCGGGCGCGCCACAAGGTCTGGATGGGAGATGGCGGCGTTCCGCACATCATCCGGGTGCTGCGGGGACACGCCAACGCCATTGAAAACGTGCCGATGTTTTTCGTGACCATGATGCTGGGCGTAATTCTCGGCGCGCCGGTGCTGGCCGTGCACATTCTCGGCGTGGTGTTCACCGTCGGCCGCTTCCTGCACATGCTGCATTTCATGGCGGAAGACGCGCCGCGCTGGCAGCGCGGCATTGGCTACGGCCTGAGCTTTCTGGCCTGGTTCCTGGCGGCGCTCGGCGTGCTCGGCCATTCGGTCATGGCGCTTTGGGCCTGACGCAAAGCTGACAGGCAACGCCGCTCAGGGCACTTGAGCACTGACCGGAAATGTCATGAACTGGACCCCTTCGAGAGGCCCGGCCATGACACATTTTCCCCGCCTGTTCACGCCCGCCAAACTGCGCGGACACACGCTCCGAAACCGCATCGTATTTGGCGCCCATACCGCCAACATGGCCGAAAACGGCCTGCCGGGGCCGCGCCATGTCGGCTATTACGCCGAACGCGCCATGGGCGGGGCGGCCATGGTGGTGGTCGAGCCGATGCCGGTGCACGCGGCAGCCGTGCTGACGCGCGGCAATTTCCGGCATGGCGACGATGCGGTCATTCCGCATTTCCGCAAGGTGACCGAGGCCATCAAGGGCCATGGGGCGGTCGCCATCCAGCAGCTTTATCATGTCGGCCAGCATGCCGATCAGGACCTGGCGTTCCACGCCGGCTGGTCGCCGTCCGGCATGCCGAGCTACCATGATTCCGACGGCAGCCACGCCATGAGCGAAGCGGAGATCGAAGAGACGATCGAGGCGCATGTGCAGGCGGCGCGGCGTTGCCGGGACGCCGGGTTTGACGGCGTCGAGATCTGGGGCGCCTATCACGGCCTGCTCGACCAGTTCTGGACGCCGTGGTCGAACCGGCGCACCGACAAATGGGGCGGAAGCCTTGAGAACCGCACACGGTTTTCGCGGCAGATCATTGCGCGTATCCGAAAAACCTGCGGACAGGATTTCATCATCGGGCTGGCGGTGTCGGACGATCCGGAAACGCCCGTCGCACTCAGCCGCGAAGCGCTGGCGGAGATTGTCGCCCTGCATGATGCGACCGGCGAGATCGACTACGTGACCTGCGGCTACGGTTCCTATTTCAATTTCTGGCCGCTGATGCCGACCTTCCTGTTTCCTGACAAACTGGGCGCAGATCTCGCCTCGGTGCTGAAGGGCGCGGTCAAGAATGCCCTGGTAACGGCGGAGGCGCATGTGCGCACGCCGGAAAATGCCGAAAGCGTGCTGTCGGAAGGCCGGGCCGACATGGTGTCGATTGTACGCGGCCAGATCGCCGATCCGCATCTGGCCAACAAAGCCAAAGATGGACGTCCCGAGGACATTCGCGGCTGCCTGTCCTGCAACCAGATGTGCTGGGGACGGCGCTCGCGCGATTACTGGATTTCCTGCGTCATCAATCCTTCGGCAGGCCGCGAATTCGAATGGGGCGGCGACCGTTTCACGCCTTCGCCCGCGCCAAAACGCGTTCTGGTGGTCGGCGGCGGCGTTGCCGGGCTGGAAGCGGCAAGGGCGGCAGCTGAACGCGGCCACAAGGTGACGCTGAGTGAGGCGGGCAGCAGGCTGGGCGGCGCGTTCCGGCTGGCGGGTTTGCAGCCGAGGCGGGCGCAAATCCTTGATCTGATCGCATGGTATGAGCGCCAGTTGGAAAAGCTGCAGGCCGAGATCCGGCTCAACACGTATATGGATGCGGCGGACATAGCCGCTTTCGGGGCAGACGCGGTCATCATGGCGACCGGTTCGCTTCCGGCGGAAACAGGCTTCCAGAAAGCCCTGCCGCAGTTCGACACCCTGCCGGGACTGGAGAACGGCCAGGTGTTTTCACCCGAAGCGGTTATGGCGGGTGAAGCGCGGCCGGGCAAGCGGGTGATCGTGTTTGACGAAGCGGGAGGCTGGAAAGGCTGCGGCACGGCCTGGCGGCTGGCCGAAGACGGCCATGAGGTCATACTGGTGACGCCGGACGCCAATGCCGGCAAGGAATTGGCGCGCATGGCGGCTGATTTTCCGCTGCGACGCGCACTGGCCGGGCACGGCGTGCAGGTCATCACCGAAAGTGGAATATTGGCGTGGACGGGAAAGGCGGCCCAAATCATCAGTTTCCTTGACGGCAGCCAACAGTTGATTGAAGCTGACGCGCTGGTGATGGCGGTGACCAACATGGCCAATGACGCCGAGGCGCGTGATTTGACCGTGAAGGGAATCGAACATCGGCTGATCGGTGATGCCGCCGCGTCCCGTCAGGCGGCCTATGCCATCCATGAGGGCCGCAAGGCGGCGATGGCGATTTGAGCAAGGAGCATGCCATGGCTTTGCCGTTGAAGGAGCTCCGCAAGCTGCTCACCAAAGCGGCGCGCAAGGCCGGAGCAGGTAAAAAGGCGGCGAAATCGCTGGCGGAAGCCACAATGGATGCAGAAGCCTGCGGTCAGGCTGCGGTCGGGCTCAGCCATTTTTTCGACTATCTCGATTCCCTGCAAGCTGGCCGGATTGACGGGCAAGCCAAGCCCAAACTGACCAAAATCCGCCCTGCGCTGTTTCATTGCGACGCCAAGGGCGGCATGGCGCATCCGGGCGTGGACAAGGCGTTGCCGAAGCTCGCCAAAGCGGCCAAAAAGCACGGCATCGCCGCGTTTTTGCAAAACAACGCCTATACCTGCGGCTCGCTCGGCTTCCATGCGGTGCGCTTGGCCGAAAAGGGACTGATCGGGCTGGCCTTCACCAATGGCCCGGCGCTGATTGCCGGCGGCGGCGCGGTCAAGCCGGTCTATTGCACCAATCCGATGGCCTTTGCCGCGCCGGTCAAAGACCAGGCGCCGCTGCTGATTGACCAATCGTCGTCGGCAACAGCGTTCGTGAATGTGAGGGCCGCCGCCAATGAGGGCCTGGCCATCCCGCCCGGCTGGGCAGTGGACAAGGACGGCAAGCCGACTACAGACGCCAAGGCCGCCATGGAAGGCGCGCTTCTGGCGTTTGGCGGGGCGCGCGGCGGCAATGTGGCGCTGATGGTGGAAGTGATGGCGGGCGGACTGGCTTCGGCCAATTGGTCACTGGATGCGCCATCCATCCTTGAGGGCAATCTCAATACCGGGTCCGGGCTCACGCTGATCGCCATTGATCCGGATGCGGTTGACAAGGATTTTTCCAAACGGCTGGCCACCCAGCTCAACCGACTATCGGATGATTATGGCGTTCACATTCCCGGGCGGGCCAAGGCCGAAGCGCGGGCGCGGGCTGATGTTGATGGTGTTGCGCTTGACCTGGATCTGGAAAAGCGCCTGCGCGAAGCGGCCGGAGAAAAACCGGCAGCGCCAATTGTCAAACCCGCCAGAAAGCAGAAGGACCTCAAGCCGTGACACGAATTCTGACTATGGCGCTTTCAGCGATTCTTGCCATGCCAGCATATGCCGACGAGACGCCTGCCTGCGCGGAAATTCCCGGCGAGGTTTTCTACAAGGTGCGGATTGCCCTGCCGCCTGACGCTGAATTGTCGGTGCGGCTGGAGGAGCAGGGCGTGGCAGACAAGCCGGCCGCGCTGATCGGCGAAGTGCGGTTTGCCACCAATGGCCTTCAGGTTCCGCTCGGGTTTTCAATCCGGCCCGACTGCGTCAAGCTGGCAGCAGCTGTTGCGCCGGGATTCACGGCCCGCATCGAACAGGGCGGCAAATTGCTGTTCATCAACGATGCAAGCCATCCATTTGACCCGGCCAAGCCAATGCAATCAATTGAAGTCGTACAGTCGAGATAACTCAGGCTGCGCCCTCGCCGGTCACCCCGCCAATGCCGAACCGCTTGAGCAGCCAGGGCAGGATCAACAGGAGTGCGGCCAAAGCCAGGAAGAACGCCGCAATCGGGTGGGTGATGAACACCGACGGATCACCCTGCGAAATCATCATGGCGCGGCGGAAATGCTCCTCGGCCATCGGGCCCAAAATAAGCCCGAGAATGACCGGTGCAATCGGAAAGCCGTAGCGGCGCATGAGGAAGCCGGCAAAGCCGAGCACAAACAGGGCGACGAGATCGACCGCCGAATGGTTGAGGCCATAAACGCCCAATGACGAAAACACCATGATGCCGCCATAGAGGAGCGGCGCGGGCAGCGCCAAGAGCCGCACCCACAGGCCGACCAATGGCAGGTTGAGAATCAGCAACATGACATTGCCGAGATAAAGGCTGGCGATCAGACCCCAGATCAGCGGTCCGGAATTGACGAAAAGCTGTGGTCCGGGCTGCAGGCCGTATTGCTGGAAGGCGACCAGCAGAATGGCCGCCGTCGCAGAGGTCGGCAGGCCAAGCGTCAAAAGCGGCACAAGAACGCCAGCCACAGCTGCATTGTTGGCGGCTTCCGGCCCGGCGACCCCTTCAATGGCGCCATGGCCAAACTCTTCTGGATGTTTCGACAGCTTCTTTTCGGTGAAGTAGGACAAGAAAGTCGGTATTTCCGTGCCGCCGGCGGGCAGAACGCCGAACGGAAAGCCGAGCGCGGTGCCGCGCAGCCAGGGCTTCCAAGAGCGCGCCCATTCCTCACGCGTCATGAACAGCGAGCCGGTAACCGGGCTGATCTGCGTCTCGCGCAAATCCTTGCGCGAGGCGATATGCAGCGCTTCGCCGATGGCAAACAGGCCGACCGCGACAATGACAATGTCAATGCCGTCCAGGAGATTGGGAATGCCGAATGACAGGCGCGGCTGGCCGGTCAGTTGGTCAATGCCGACAAGGCCGATCGACAGGCCAAGCACGAGGCTCGCCACGCCGCGCACCAGCGAGGCGCCTAGCAGGGCGGACGCCGCGGTGAAGGCGAAAATCATCAGCGCGAAATATTCGGCCGGGCCGAATTTCAGCGCCAGTTTGACGAACACCGGCGCGAGAAATGTCAGGAGAATGGTGCCGATCGTGCCGGCGATGAACGAGCCGATGGCGGCCGTTGACAAGGCCGCCGCACCCCTGCCCTTGCGCGCCATGACATTGCCTTCGACCGCAGTGATGATCGAGCCCGATTCACCAGGCGTGTTAAGCAGGATCGAGGTGGTCGAGGAACCATACATGGCGCCGTAATAAAGCCCGGCGAACATGATGAAGGCGCCGGTTGGATCGAGCTTGGCTGTAACCGGCAACAGCAACGCGATGGTCAGCGCCGGGCCAATGCCGGGCAGGATGCCGATCAGTGTGCCGAGTGTGACGCCGACCAGCGACCACATCAAATTGACCGGGGTCAACGCGGTTTCAAAACCGGTCATGAGTTGGCCGAAAGATTCCATTTTCAGAAAATCCCCGCGTGAAGGCCGGCCGGCAATTGAAGGTTCAGGAGCTTGGTGAAAACCAGATAGGCGCTGACCGAGAGCGTGATTGCCGCAATCCCGTCACGCAGGAACCGGCGGCTGCCAAACGCAAAGGCCACCGCTAAAAAAAGCACTGCCGAAGACAGGACAAAACCGAGCGTTTCAAGCGTCAGGATTTCGAAAATGAAGCCTAGACTGATCAGCCCCACGGCCTTCCAATCGACGTCACCTGAATCTGCAACCAGCCGGTCGGCATGGCCGGTCAGCGCCTGCCAGATGAAAAATCCGCCGGTCAGGGCCAAAAGTATTGACGCGCCATAGGGAAACACGCGTGGGCTGACGCGGGCATAGCTTGGCGCAATGTCCATGCCGGCCGTGCTGACGGCAATCAGCACGGCGAGCGCGAGA
>JBATMU010000460.1:0-2361 GCA_049289995.1 Rhizobiaceae bacterium
AGGAGCACATTGTTGGCGGACAGGCCCTTGGCGAACCGCAGCGTGTTGTCATGCAGGATGCCCGCCACCCGGTCCACGCCGCGGATCAGGCCGAGCGCCACCCGGTTGACCCTGGTGACCGGCGCGAGAAACCCGGGCGCTGGATGCCAGACAAAGCAGTCGGCAGCGCTCAAATCACTTGTGGGCGCTGGCACGGGGGCCAGCCGGGACACGGCCGCAGTCAGCGCATCCAGCCGCGCCAAAAGCGCCTTAGTTTGGTTCTCGTCCATTCCATTCCCCTGATGGCGCTGCTGACTGGCGCTTAACATGACGCACTTCCGCCGAAAAGACGTTGCATTCCCCGGCCAATATTTGCAAACAGGGTCCGAACCGCTATATTCAGGCGGCCAGACAGGCGTGATTTGCAGCCTGCGTCCGGTTTTTCAGGAGAATTTCATGTTCGTCACTCCGGCTTACGCCCAGGCTTCCGGCGCGTTTGGTCCCGATGCCTTTGTCAGCATCCTGCCTTTCATCCTGATCTTCGTGATCATGTATTTCCTCATCATCCGCCCGCAGCGCCAGCAGATGAAAAAGCGCGACGAAATGATTGCCGCCATCCGCCGCGGCGACAGCGTCGTCACCGGCGGCGGCATTTTGGGCAAGGTCACAAAGGTGATCGACGACAAGGGCGAACTCGAAGTCGAAATCGCCCAGGGCGTCAAGATCATGGTGCTGCGCTCCAGCGTCAGCGACGTGCGCGTCAAGGGCGAGCCGGTCGCCAACCAGAACACCAAGAGCTGAGCGACGCCCCCGCAACCAGCACAGCATAACCAAAGGCCCGCCCATGCTCTATTTCTCGCGATGGAAGACGATCCTGATCTGGCTCGTTGTGGCCCTGGGTTTTGCCTATGCGGCGCCCAATCTGATGCCGCAGTCGCTGCGCGACGCCATGCCTGCCGGCCTGCCGTCAAAGCCGATGACGCTGGGTCTCGACCTGCAGGGCGGCTCGCATATCCTGCTCAAGCTCGAGCGCAAGGATCTGGTCGAGGAGCGCATTGTCGCCATCCGCGATGACATCCGCACATACCTGCGCGAAGCCAAGATCGGCTATACCGGCCTGACCGGGCAGGGCGAGGACGTACAGGTCCGCATCCGCGACGCCGCCCAGATCGAGGCGGCGAAGACCGCGCTTGCCCCGCTGACCGCTCCCATCAATGCCGGGCTGTTCGGCGGCGGCACCGTGACGGAGCTGGAGTTTTCAGAGCCGGAGCCGGGTCTGTTCAAATACAAGCTGTCGGAAGCCGGCCTGACTTATCGCCTTGCCGCTGCCCTTGAGCAATCCATTGAAGTGGTGGAACGCCGCGTCAACGAACTCGGCACAACCGAACCGTCGATCCAGCGCCAGGGCACCGACCGCATTCTGGTCCAGGTGCCGGGCCTGCAGGATCCGCAGCGGCTGAAGGATATTCTCGGCCAGACCGCCAAGCTGACCTTCCAGATGGTCGATCAGTCCATGCCCGCCGAAGAAGCCATACAGGGCCGCCCGCCGGTCGGCACCAGCGTGCTCTATTCGATGGATGATCCTCCCGTTCCCTATGTCATCGAGGATCGCGTCATCGTTTCGGGCGAAAACCTCGTCGATGCGCAGGCGTCGTTTGATTCGCGCACCCAGGAACCGGTCGTCTCCTTCCGCTTCGACACCAAGGGCGCGACGCGTTTTGGTCAGGCGACCCAGCAGAATGTCGGCCGCTTGTTCGCCATCATTCTCGACAAGCAGGTGATTTCCGCCCCGCGCATACAGGAACCGATCCTTGGAGGTAGCGGCCAGATCACCGGCAGTTTCACCGTCGATACCGCCAATAATCTGGCGGTTCTGCTGCGCGCCGGCGCGCTGCCTGCGACGCTGACCATTATCGAGGAACGTACGGTCGGTCCCGGCCTGGGCGCCGATTCCATCGCGGCGGGCGAATTCGCTTCGATCATAGCCAGCATTCTCGTGGTCATTTTCATGCTGGTTGCCTATGGCCCGCTTGGCGTCATCGCCAATATCGCGCTGGCCGCCAACGTCGCCATGATCATCGCCATCCTGTCGCTGTTGGGCGCAACCCTCACGCTCCCCGGCATTGCCGGCATCGTGCTGACTGTCGGCATGGCGGTTGATTCCAACGTGCTGATTTATGAGCGCGTGCGCGAAGAGCGCTTGCTCGGCAAATCGCTGGTCCAATCGATGGATCAGGGATTCGCCCGCGCCTTGGCCACGATCGTCGATGCCAATCTGACCACCTTCATTGCTGCCGCAGTGCTGTTCTGGCTGGGTTCCGGCCCGGTCAAGGGCTTTGCGGTGACGCTGGCGCTCGGCATCATTACCACTGTTTTCACCGC
>JBATMU010000461.1:0-1951 GCA_049289995.1 Rhizobiaceae bacterium
CCGCCACGCCGGGCCTGAACGGTGCCGGGCCGGCCGGCAAGCCGGCGCGCGGTCCGGACAATGGCGTAGAGCATCCGGGCAATGCGAACCTTGAAACGGGTGCTCAGCATTCGGCAACTGCCGGCACGGCGTTGCGGCGAAGAACCAGATCCGTGTACCAGTCCTTGCGGCCCGCAAGACCGGCCAGTTCACTGCGCTGAAAAGGCGTGCCGAGTGTCTGAATGGAGAAGCCCAGATTCTCAATGTCATCCAGCATTCGTGCGGGATCGTGACCAGAGGCGGCAATGCCGTGCGGCCAGAATTCCATCACGATCACCACATGCGGGTTTTTCGCCAACACGGCTTGTGCGCCAGCCAGCACACGCCATTCGGCGCCCTGAACGTCGATCTTGATGACATCGACTTTCAGGTTTTCCGGGATGGCGTCGTCGAGCGTGGTTACCTGAATTGACAAGACGTCACGGCCGGCACCTGCGTCATATATTCGGTGGTCGACATTGAGGTCCGGTGAAATATGAAGCTGCCCGCGGCCGGTTACATCACTTGCGGCTGCACTGGAAAGCACTGTGTTGGGGCAATGAGACAGGCGGCGTTTCAGGCGGGCAAAGTTTTCCGGATCAGGTTCAAAGGCATAAACGCGGCCGTTGCCGCCAACCCGGCCGGCGAAGCGACGCGTGAAATAGCCGACATTGGCGCCTATATCCACAACGGTCATTCCCGGTTCAACAAGCGAATCGAGGGTTGCCTGCAGCTCGCGGCCTGTCAATTTTTTGTATGCCGAATACAGGGCGAAATAGAGAGGAAAGGCGCGCTTGAACAATAGCGCCGCAAGGCCGGCCGCGAGAGGATTCATGCCATCCCTTTCCTCGTCATCTCAACGATGAAAAAGGACGCGAAAACCTTTGGCCATTTGCGGGCCAGAAAATGGTCGATCGCAAAACCTGCCCGGTAGAGGCCGGCCGGAATCGGGAGCTTCCGGGAAATGCCGCCGCTTGCCATGTATGACAGGCCGGTGAAATGCGAAATGCGCATGCCCTCGACATCATACAGCTCACGCAGCGGCTCGAGCCATTGCGGCTGTGTCAGGAAAAGCATGTGGGCAAGCGCCTGATTGGACATGGATAGCGGGCCGCCGGGTGACGCAAGTTCCGGTCGCTCGATGGTGAAGTCACAGGGTTCATGGTGCAGCCAGCGAAAAATCGGCGTGGACAGCCATGAAAAATACGGTTCGACAGCAAGGATTTTCCCGCCTGGCTTCAGCTTTGCCGCCGCCTTGACAAGGAACTCGGCGGGCCGCTGGAGGTGATGGATGACGTTTGTGCAGGTGATGGCTTCAAGGCTCGCATCGCTTATGGCGCTGACCTCGTCGATCTTGTGGCAATCGAAGACAAGATCGACATGGCTCAGCGGCAATATGTCGGAGGTTATGACGTCAGGGAAAATGCGTTTGAGCGGCGAGACGCCGCTGCCGATTTCCAGAACCGACGCCATGTAGCCGTCAGAGCAGCCGCCAAACACTTGATCGTAAAGGCGCCGGTACCAATAGAGGAGATTGGCATTTCTCTGCAGATTCTCGCGATTGGCAAGCGTGGCCGCAAGATCGGCTGCCATTGCGGCTTCAAGATCAACCCCGTTTGCTGGCCCGGCCGTTATCATATGAATTTTATCCGCCGCGCCGCGAAACCCAGCATGCGCAGCAAAATGGCGCCATGCCGCCAGCGCGAGATATTTGTGTCGCCGTAAACCCGCTCGCGGTAGTTGACCGGAATTTCAACGATCTTCAGGCCCATGCGTGATGCGCCGAAAATGAGGTCAAAGTCACCAAACGGATCAAAGTCGCCAAAATAGGCGCGGTTGGCGGCAAGACGTTCATAGTTTTCCCGTGACAGCACCTTGGTGCCGCACAGGGTGTCCTTGAAGGGTTGGCCGAGGACGTATGAAAAGGCAATGG
>JBATMU010000462.1:0-2027 GCA_049289995.1 Rhizobiaceae bacterium
GGCAGTTCCAACTCGAATTTTTCCAGCACGCCCGAACGCGGCGGCACGATCAGGCGAAGCCAGCGCGCCATCAGGCCGATGGTCCAGCCCTGCAGGGCCAGCGACACCAGGACGATGATGAACACCATGTTGAACAGCATGCGGCCGTTTTCCATCCCGGCGATCAACGGGGCGAGCGCCAATAGAATCGAGACCGCGCCGCGCAGTCCGACCCAGGAGA
Source organism: Rhizobiaceae bacterium (assembly GCA_049289995.1). Lineage (GTDB taxonomy): Bacteria > Pseudomonadota > Alphaproteobacteria > Rhizobiales > Rhizobiaceae > JBATMU01. The sequence continues at coordinate 221 of JBATMU010000462.1, forward strand.
TGAAGGCGGTCTCGCGCAACGAAAACCCGAACGGGGCGAGGCAGATCACGGCGGCGACAGGCCGGGCAAACAGGGTGAGCGCCACAGCAAGGCCGACAGCGGGCAAGGCGACGGCGGCAAATTCCGAAGGGGTGGCGAACAGGCCGAGCATGACGAACATGACGATCTGCGCCAGCCAGGACATGCCATTCTTGAAACGCTTGATGAAGGCCGCCGAGCGCATGCCGGAATTGCCGGCCATGACACCGGCCATATAGACGGCGAGAAAGCCCGAACCGTGGGCCAGCCCGGCGGCGCCGAAGATCAGCATGGCGAGCGTCAGCACAAAGACCGGCAACAGGCCGTGATCGAGCGGCAAGCGCTCGACCAGTGTTGTAATAAGCCAGCCGCCGAACAGGCCAGCCAGACCGCCAATGGCCATATGCGCGGCAAAGCCCATTGCAATGTCGAGCGCCAGTGCGCCTGGTGCGGCCTGTGTGGCCGCACTTGCATAGCCGGTCAGCGCCAGCACGAGATAGATGGCGATCGGGTCATTGCCGCCCGATTCGATCTCCAGCACCGAGCGCACCCGTTCGCGGATGTTGAAATTTCCGGCATGCAGCAGGAAAAACACCGCCGCCGCGTCGGTGGAGGCGACGAGTGCGCCAAGCAGCAGGGATTCAGTCCAGCCCATGCCGACAAGATAATGGGCGGGCAAGGCCAAAAGACCTGCCGTCAGCACCACGCCAAGTGTGGCGAGAGCCGCTGCAGGCATGGCGGCCTGGCGGAAACAGGCCTGCGGCGTGCCAAAACCGGAATCAAACAGGATGACGGCCAGGGCCAGCGAGCCGAGCGCAAAGGCGGCAGGCGCATTGTTGAAGGCGATGCCGAGCCCGTCTTCGCCCGCCGCCAGCCCGATGCCGAGGAACACCAGCAGCAGCGGCGCCCCAAACCGGAAGGCTGCCAGCGACGAAAACGCGGCGGCCAGCACCAAAGCCGTGCCAATCAGCGTGTAAAGGTAAAGCCCGCTTTCCAAATCATTCCATCCCGGTCATTGCCGGGCCAGAGTGCGGTGCAGGTCAAATTCAGGCAAGCGGCGATTTGGGCACCGGGCGGATTTGCCGCTTTTCAGGTCACGGCATGGCGGCGGGAATAGTCCGGCCGCAGCCAGATTTTGCCTGCCATGACGGTTTCCATGATTTCCGCCGCCCGCATGATGTCGTCCGCATCGACATAAAGCGGCGTGATGCCGAAGCGCATGATGTCCGGCGCGCGGAAATCGCCGGTGACGCCATGGGCTGCCAGCGCCTGAATGGCGGCATAGCCATTGGCAAAGCGGAACGACACCTGCGAGCCGCGGCTTTCCGGATCGCGCGGACTTGCCAGAACCAGTTCGGGGCAGCGGCGTTCGACTTCCTTGATGAACATTTCCGACAGCGTGATCGAGCGGGCCCGCACATCTTGCAAGTTGACGCCATCCCAGACATCAAGCGCGGCCTCGAGGGCGGCAAATTGCAAGATGGGCGGCGTGCCGATGCGCATGCGGGCAATGCCTGTTGCCGGCTTGTAGACGGGATCAAAGGCAAAGGGTGCGGCATGGCCCAGCCAGCCTGCCAAGGCCGGCTGGATAGTCTCTGCGAGACCGGGCTGCACGTACAAGAATGCCGGCGCGCCGGGGCCGCCATTGAGATATTTGTAGGTGCAGCCCGCGGCGAAATCGGCTTTGGACACGTCGACCGGAAATGCGCCGGCCGAATGGGCGAGATCCCAGATCGCCAGCGCCCCGGAGGCATGGGCGCGCGCTATGATCCGGTCCATGGCGTGGCGG
>JBATMU010000463.1:0-9474 GCA_049289995.1 Rhizobiaceae bacterium
ACCATGCCGCCTGCAGGGCCTGCGCCCCGGCCATCTCCGCCACACGCGCCGCAGCCCGGTGATGGCCGCGATAAAGCATGGCTTCCATCCGCCCGCGGTGATCGGCAGGCGTGAAAAGGCTGCCGAATTCGGCGTTCAGCGCGGCCTCTCCCGGCGCCTCCAGCGGCGTTTCCCGCCAATAAGGCGCAATCAGCGCCCGCGCGCTGGCCAGTTGGCCGATCGCCAGATGTGCCCGCGCCAAAGCGGCAATGCCCTCTTGTGTTTCCGGCCGCCGGCCGAAAAACGCATCCGCAAGCGCAGCAGGATCTTTGATTTCCCGCAATTGCGCGCGCTCCAGATTGCGCGCCAGTGCCGAACCGCCCGGCCAATCGGCGGACATCGCAGTCCTGATTGCGTCTGGCGTGATCGCCGAATTGCCCGACAGGGCCAGCATCCACCCGGCGATTTTCGCGTCCAATGCCTCCATGCGGGCTTGCATGGCGCGGGTTGCCTCGACATCGCCAGACCGCGCCGCCGCCAAAGCATCCTTCAGCAAAAGGTTCCGGTCGTGTTGGGGCACACGGCCCGGATCAAGCGGACGCGCCGAAATCGGCACCAGGGCAGGGCGCGGCGCCATGAACTGCCATCCGCCCAATGCCAGAAGTGTTGCGGCCAGCGCGCCGCTTGCCATCAGCATCTTTGTCATGGCCGCCGTTTTGCACGGAAATGGCGCAGGACTGTGGCAACAAGGGCGGTAACGCAACGTCCCTCCCATATCTTCAGGAATTCCGTCCGCGTCCGGCCTTGCGGCAAACAGGGTGCAAGACTATGGTGCGCCGCTTTCCGCAGGCCGTTTGCCTGCATTTCTGCCGCCAAAGGAGTGCATTTCGCCATGTTCAGGGGCTCAATGACCGCGCTTGTGACGCCATTCAAGACCGATGGCTCGCTCGACGAGAAAGCCTTTGAGGCCTTTGTCGATTGGCAGGTCAATGAGGGCACCAAGGCGCTGGTTCCGGTCGGCACGACGGGCGAATCGCCGACGCTTTCCCATGAAGAACATCGGCGGGTCATCGAAATCTGCGTGAAGACGGCGTCCGGCCGCGTGCCGGTCATTGCAGGTGCAGGCTCCAACAACACGGCGGAAGCTGTGGCCTTGGCGCAGTTTGCCGAAGAGATCGGCGCCGATGCCGCGCTCGTCGTCACGCCCTATTACAACAAGCCCACCCAGCGCGGCCTTTATGAGCATTATTCTCAGGTGGCCCGCGCCACCCGCCTGCCGATCATCATCTACAACATTCCGCCGCGCTCGGTCATTGACATGAGCCCTGAAACCATGGGCCGGCTGGCCAGGGATTTCGCCAATATCGTCGGCGTCAAGGACGCAACCGGCAAGATCGAGCGGGTCAGCGACCAGCGCATCACCTGCGGCAAGGATTTCATCCAGCTGTCAGGCGAGGATGCAACTGCGCTGGCTTTCAATGCCCATGGCGGGCAGGGCTGCATCTCGGTGGTTTCCAACGTCGCGCCTCGCCTTCTGTCGGAGTTCCAGGAAACCATTCTGGCCGGCGATTACGCCAAGGGCCTCGAATACCAGGACCGTCTGATGCCGCTGCACAAGGCGATTTTCATCGAGCCGGGACTGGCCGGGGCAAAGTACGCGCTGTCAAGGCTGGGCAAGCTCGCCAATGTCGTGCGCTCGCCGCTGACCACCATTGAGGCCTCCACGCAAGCTGCCATTGATGCGGCCATGGCCCATGCCGGGCTGGTGACCTAACGCGCCGAGGCGCAGAAACATCATGGCAAAACCGGTAAAAAAAGACTTCAACGGCAAGGTCGTCGCCGAAAATCGCAAGGCGCGCTTCAATTATGAAGTGCTCGACACCTTTGAGGCTGGGCTGATGCTGACCGGCACCGAGGTCAAGTCGCTGCGCCAGGGCCAGGCAAACATCCAGGAATCCTACGCCTCGTCCGAAGGCGGCGAAATCTGGCTGATCAATTCCTATCTGCCCGAATACCTGCAGGCCAACCGTTTCAACCACGAACCGCGCCGCCGCCGGAAACTGTTGTTGTCCAAGCGCGAAATGGCCCGCATGGCGCAAAGCATCGAGCGCGAAGGCATGACGCTGGTGCCGCTGAAGATTTATTTCAACGAAAAAGGCCGCGCCAAGCTGCTTCTTGCCATCGCACGCGGCAAGAAACTGCATGACAAGCGCGAAACGGAAAAGAGCCGCGACTGGGATCGCGACAAGGCCCGGCTGCTGCGCGACCGCGGCTGATTTTTCTGCGATGCTCTTGACATGTTTGAATGTATGAATATATGAATGTTCAACGCTAACCAGCCGCCCTGCGGGGCGCAAACCTGACGAGGGAAAAATGGGCCTGTTGAATATGTTCTCACGCGGTTATGACGCCATGCCTGCCGACGCCATTGCCCATGACGACATGGTCGAAGCGGTGGCATCGGGAAATTGCACCATTATCGACGTGCGCGAAGCTGGCGAATTCGCCAATGGCCGCATTGAAGGTTCCATCAACATCCCGCTTTCGTCCTTCAATCCGGCCCGCGCGCCCAAGGACAAGCCGATCATCGTCCATTGCCTGACCGGCGCCCGTTCGGCCATGGCCATGAACATCCTGCGCAGCGCCGGTTTCACCGATGTGCGCAATTACCGGCCCGGCATTGCCGGCTGGCGTATGCAGGGCGGCCGCCTCCTGTGACAAACAGGAGCATGGACTTTTGATCCATGCAGTGAAATGAATACGAATAGAATGAAGGGCGCGGTCATTCGCGCCCTTTGTTTTGGTTTGAGGAGAACCATGCACCATCTGGCTCCGGCCTGCGCATGAAGCGGGGCTGCGGCTGACACAGACAAAGGGAGAGTCCTGTGGCCCATATTATCGTTCTCGGCGCCGGCCTTGGCGGCACCATCATGGCCTATGAGATGAAGGATCAGCTGGGTTCTCAGGACAAGCTGACGGTCATCAACAATGGCGCAGCCTATTCCTTTGTCCCGTCCAATCCTTGGGTTGCTGTCGGCTGGCGCGGCCGCAAGGACATCGAAGTCGATCTGGCCAAGGCATTTTCACGCCGCGGCATCGATCTTGAAACCTGTGGCGCCAAGCGCGTTCACCCCTCCGAGAACCGTGTAGAATTGAATGACGGCCGCTCGATGAGCTATGACTATCTGGTCATCGCCACTGGCCCGGACCTCGCCTTTGACGAGATCGAAGGCCTCGGCCCGAATGGCCATACCGAATCGGTCTGCCATATCGATCATGCGCTGAAGGCGGCGGAAGCCGTTGAGCGCCTCAAGGCCAATCCCGGCCCGGTCATCATCGGCGCCGTGCAGGGCGCATCCTGTTTCGGCCCGGCCTATGAATTCATGTTCATCCTGGAAACCGCGCTGCGCCGCGCCAAGATACGTGACCGCGTTCCGATGACCTTCGTCACCCCCGAACCCTATATCGGCCATCTGGGCCTGGATGGCGTCGGCGACACCAAGGGCATTCTGGAAAGCGCTCTGCGCGACAAGCACATCAAGTGGGTGACCAATGCCAAGGTGGCCAAGGTCGAAGCCGGCAAGATGCATATCGAGGAAATCGCCGTTGACGGTTCGGTTGCCGCCAAGCGTGAGCTGCCCTTTGCGTTCTCGATGATGCTGCCCGGTTTCCGCGGCGTCGAAGCGGTGCGTGGCATTGACGGCCTCACCAATCCGCGCGGCTTCATCCTGGCCGATCAATATCAGCGCAACCCGACCTTCAAGAATGTCTTCTCGGTTGGCGTCTGCGTGGCCATCCCGCCGGTTGCCCCGACGCCTGTTCCCTGCGGCACGCCCAAGACCGGCTTCCTCATCGAATCCATGGTCACCGCCACCGCCCACAACATTGCCAGCCTGATGAAGGGTGATGAGCCCAAAGAACGCGGCACCTGGAATGCGGTCTGCCTCGCCGATTTCGGCGATGGCGGCATTGCCTTTGTTGCCCAGCCGCAGATTCCCCCGCGCAATGTCAACTGGTCGTCGGACGGCAAGTGGGTGCATCTGGCCAAGATCGCCTTTGAAAAGTATTTCCTGCACAAGATGCGCCGCGGCACCTCCGAGCCGTTCTATGAGCGGATCGGCATGAAAATGCTCGGCATCGACAAGCTGAAGAAGAACACCACCGACGCCTGATCCGGTTCATCGGCAATCCTGAAAAACTAGAGGCGTCCGCACGGACGCCTCTTTTGCGTCAGGGGTGGCTATCGAGCCAATTGCGGATCTCGGCAAACACCGCAATGAACATGGCTTCGGTCAACCGGCCGGTATTGGTGTTGTAACGCGAGCAGTGATAGCTCGAAAACAGCGCGAGCGTCCCCGTCTGATGAAATCCGCCGTGCGAAAAGGGCAGGGCGGCAACCTTGAGCCCCAGCGCCCGTACGGTTGATTGGTGGGCAATCGTCCCCAAAGCCAGCACTGCCTGCAAATTCGGGAAACGGCTGAGCGTGGCCTTGAGGAAAGGCCGGCAGGCGTTGATTTCGCCGCCATCCGGCTTGTTTTCCGGCGGCACGCAGCGCACCGCGTTGGTGATGGCCGCCCCCTTGAGCTGGACACCGTCGTCGGGCCGCGCGGCGAATGTTCCAGTGGAAAATCCGAAACGGCTCAGCGTGGAATACAAAAGATCCCCGGCGAAATCGCCGGTGAACGGCCGTCCTGTCCGGTTGGCGCCGCGCAGCCCGGGCGCCAATCCGACAATCAAAAGGCGGACGGCATCGTCACCCGCCGAATCGGCAAATGTCGGCACCGGCGCATTGTGCCAGGACGGCTCGCGGGTCCGCCAGCCGGCGATGAAACCATGAAGGCGCGGGCAGATAGCGCAATCGCGGCCCGGCTCGCAGGGCTCACTGATCGTCATCATCCGTAACGGGTTCATAACGCCGCACCGGCCGTTCCGACGGATCACGGCCGGCTTCGGCTTTCAGCGACACCAGATCAATGAAATGGTCGGCCTGGCGGCGCAGGTCATCGGCAATCATCGGCGGCTGGGTGGACATGGACGAGACCACGGAAACCTTGCGGCCACGCCGCTGCAGCGCCTCGACCAGCGAGCGGAAATCGCCGTCGCCGGAAAAAATCACATAATGATCCACGACATCGGCCAGTTCCATTGCATCAATGGCCAGCTCTATGTCCATGTTTCCCTTGATCTTTCGCCGGCCCATGGCATCGGTGAACTCCTTGGCCGGCTTGGTCACCACCGTATAGCCGTTGTAGTCCAGCCAATCGATCAGCGGACGGATGGACGAGAATTCCTGATCCTCCAGCAACGCGGTGTAATAATAGGCGCGAAGAAGATAGCCGCGCTTCTGGAAGGTGGTCAGCAGCTTGCGGTAGTCGATGTCAAAACCGAGCGTCTTGGCGGTGGCGAACAGGTTGGCGCCATCGATGAAAAGCGCAATTTTTTCGCGGGGGTCAAACATGGCAATATCCTTTTGTTTGAAATGAGAGACGGCAATGGCAAATCCGTAACCGCATTCCGACCGGCCCGCAAGATCGGCCGGACAGGCAGCGGCGCTTTTGCTTGTCTTTTGCCCGCCCCCTTGTTATGAGCGGCGGAATTTCCTGACACTTCCCGATATGAAAGGGGCATCCATGGCCCGCGTCACCGTTGAAGATTGAATCGACAAGGTCAACAACCGCTTTGAACTCGTGCTTCTGGCCAGCCATCGCGCCCGCCTGATCTCGCAGGGCGCGCCCATCACCATCGACCGCGACAATGATAAGAATCCGGTCGTGGCGCTGCGCGAAATTGCCGACGAAATGCTGTCGCCCGGCGATCTCAAGGAAGACCTGATCCATTCGCTGCAGAAGCATGTCGAAATCGACGAGCCGGAAGCCCCGGCTGACCAGATTGAAGCCGTGACAGGTGCAATTGCCGCCGACGATGACGCCGAAGAAAACATCACCTTCGACCGCATGTCGGAAGAAGAGCTGCTGGCCGGCATTGAAGGCCTGGTCGCCCCGGAAAAGAACGACGACTTCTGATCCGCGCAAAATCGCCGCAAGTTTCAAGGCCCGTGCGGTTTGCGCGGGCCTTTTTGCATTTTTTGCTGCACAGGCACAGCCGCCAAACCTTGCGGCCAATGCGCCCGCCGGGCCATTCCGCTCTTCCAAGTGCCGATTGGCCGGTCTATCGTTTTATCGACCTGCTTCGCGCAGGCATCAGACAGGAAATAGACCCATGAGGAGCGGTTTCGCATGATGCGCCAATACGAGCTTGTCGAGCGTGTTGCGCGCTACAAGCCCGACGTCAACGAAGCCCTTCTCAACAAGGCCTATGTCTATGCCATGCGCAAGCACGGCGACCAGCGCCGCGCATCCGGTGATCCTTATTTCTCCCATCCGCTCGAAGTGGCCGCCATCCTCACCGACATGCATGTCGATGAGGCGACCATTGCGGTGGCGCTGCTTCACGACACTATTGAGGACACCACTGCCACCCGCCAGGAAATCGACGAGATTTTTGGCGCCGACATGGGCAAGCTTGTCGAGGGACTGACCAAGCTCAAGAAACTCGATCTGGTTTCAAAGAAGGCCGAGCAGGCCGAAAACCTGCGCAAGCTGCTGCTGGCCATTGCCGATGACGTGCGCGTGCTGCTGGTCAAGCTCGCCGACCGGCTGCACAACATGCGCACGCTTGACCATGTGCCGGAAAGCAAGCGCCAGCGCATCGCCGAAGAGACCATGGATATTTATGCGCCGCTGGCCGGCCGCATGGGCATGCAGGACATGCGCGAGGAGCTGGAAGAGCTCGCCTTCAAGCACATCAATCCGGTTGCCTGGCAAACGGTCACGCAGAAATTGTCGGAGGAATTCGCCAAGAACCAGGCGGCGGCAGTTGAAATCGAAGCAGCGCTGTCGGCCATCTTCATCAAGAACGGCATCCGCGCCGACGTCAAAAGCCGCCAGAAAAAGCCATGGTCCGTCTTCCGCAAGATGGAGGCGAAGGCGCTGTCCTTCGAGCAATTGTCCGACATTCTTGGCTTCCGCGTCATCGTTGACACCAACGAGGACTGTTACCGCGCGCTCTATGCCATCCACACCACCTGGCCGATGGTTCCAGGGCGCTTCAAGGATTACATCTCCACGCCCAAGCAGAACGATTACCGCTCGCTGCACACCACCATTGTTGGGCCGCTGCGCCAACGCGTCGAACTGCAGATCCGCACCGGCGACATGAATGTGATCGCCGAATATGGCGTGGCCGCCCATTCGATCTACAAGGACACCGCCCCCGGATTCGCGGATTTCCTCGGCGCGGCGCCCGCGCCGCACGTCATTTCCAAGGAAACCAACGCCTATGGATGGCTGCGCCGCACCATCGAGGCGCTGGCCGAAGGCGACAATCCCGAGGATTTTCTCGAAAACACCAAGCTCGAACTGTTTCAGGACCAGGTGTTCTGCTTCACGCCCAAGGGCATGCTGATTGCCTTGCCTCGTGGCGCAACGCCCATCGACTTTGCCTATGCCATTCACACCAATATCGGCAATTCCTGCGTGGGCGCCAAGGTCAACGGCCGCATGATGCCGTTGATGACCGAGCTGAAAAACGGCGACGAAGTCGATATCATCCGCTCCGAAGCCCAGGTGCCACCCGCCACTTGGGAAACCATAGCCGTCACCGGCAAGGCGCGCGCCGCCATCCGCCGCGCCACCAAGGCCGCCATCCGCAAGCAGTATTCACAACTTGGAACCCGCATTCTCGAGCGGGCCTTCGAGCGCGCCGGCAAGACTTGGTCGACCGACAGCCTCAAAGGCGTCATGCATAGGCTGGCCACAAAGGATGTCGAAGATGTGCTGGCCTCGGTCGGGCGCGGCGAGCGGCCATCCGCTGACGTGTTGAAGGCGGTCTATCCCGAATACAAGGAAGAGCGCGCCGGGCCATCTGTTCCAAAGACCCGCGAAGAAGGCTGGTTCAACCTGCGCAATGCCGCAGGCATGCTGTTCAAGATCCCCGGCCTTGGCGGCTTGTCGCGCGACAAATCCGGGGGAAAAGCCGAAGCCGTGCCGATCCGCGGCGTGCGTGGCGGTTTGCCTGTGCAGTTTGCGCCTGAAGGGGCGGTGCCCGGCGACCGCATTGTCGGCATTCTCAATCCGGGGCAGGGCATAACCATTTATCCGATCCAGTCGTCGGCGTTGACCGGTTTTGAAGATCAGCCAGAACGCTGGATCGATGTGCGCTGGGATGTTGACGCCGCCGCTGGCGACCGTTTCCCGGCGCGCGTCAGCGTGACGGCGCTAAATGAACCCGGCTCACTCGCCGAAATTGCCCAGGTCGTCGCCGCCAATGAGGCCAACATCCACAAGCTCGAAATGGCCAATACCGCGCCGGACTTCACCGAAATGCTGTTTGAACTGGAAGTGCGCGACCTCAAGCACCTCAGCACGCTTATCACCCAGATCAAGCAGAAATCCTGCGTGTCGGCGGTGGCCCGCGTTTATGGGTGAATTTCGCCTTGCCTGTAGAGCCCTCTTGCGGCATGGCGGGGGCAACCGCCGAAATCATGGAACAAAACTATGACCGTCGATGAAGTCCTGGACGTTTTCCGCTCGGCGGGGGCCATTTTGTATGGCCATTTCATCCTGACGTCGGGGCTTCGCTCGCCGGTTTTCCTGCAAAAGGCCCGGGTGTTCATGCATGCCGATAAAACTGAACGCTTGTGCAAGGCGCTGGCTGAAAAAATCCGCGAAAACGTGCCAGGCCGTATCGATTACGTCGTTGGGCCCGCCATTGGCGGCTTGATCCCGGCCTATGAGACCTCGCGCCATCTGGGCGTGCCCGCCATCTGGGTCGAGCGCGAAAATGGCGTGTTTCGGCTCAAGCGGTTCGAAATTGAAAAGGGCGCCCGCGTCGTCATTGTCGAAGACATCGTCACCACCGGCTTGTCGATCCGCGAGACCATCACCTGCCTCAATGACATCGGCGCCGAAGTCGCGGCCGCCGCCTGCATCATCGACCGCTCAGCCGGCAAGACCGATGTCGGCGTGCCGCTGGTGGCGTTGGCCGAATATGCGGTTCCCGCCTATCCGGCCGACGCGCTTCCGCCGGAGCTTGCCGCCATTGCGCCCGTCAAGCCCGGCAGCCGGGTCATGTGACCATGATCATCGGCATCGGCAGTGATCTCATCGATATCCGCCGCATCGAAAAAACCCTCGAACGGCATGGCGAACGCTTCATTTCGCGCATTTTCACGGACGTTGAACGGGCCAAATCCGAGGGAAGAAAGCAGCGCGCCGCCTCTTATGCCAAGCGTTTTGCCGCCAAGGAGGCCTGCGCCAAGGCGCTTGGCACCGGCCTGTCGCATGGCGTGTTCTGGCGCGACATGGGCGTGGTCAATCTGCCGGGCGGCAAGCCAACCATGCGCCTGACCCACGGGGCAGCAGAGCGGCTGGCGGCGATGACGCCCAAAGGCTGCAAGCCATTCATCCATGTGACCATCACTGACGAATACCCGCT
>JBATMU010000464.1:0-4292 GCA_049289995.1 Rhizobiaceae bacterium
CGCCAATGCTCCTGCCCTGATGCGGCGCATGTCAGCCAAGTTTTTCATTCCCCTGCCCGTGCCAGGCGCCGGTCCGCAGGACAGGCATTGGTTTTCGGGCCCACGTTTGCGGTTTCAACCGGTCAAAGTCAACGGCGGGCACGGCCGTCGAACTGGCGCACGGTGCCGGAGCCGCCGGTGATGATGCGCTGCGGATTGCGCTCGAGGCTGGTGATCGCCTCTTCGATGCGGGTGATCGACCGGCGGCCGTCACGCACCAGCGCTTCGACATCGCGCAGGCCGGAATTGGAGAAACGCGCCAAACCGTCGGCAATCGCGCCGATGCGTCCGTTGAGCGTATCGGCAACCTTGCGATAGGCCTTGAGCGTCTCGGAAGCTTCCGCCGCCAGCCCGTTGGCATCGCCCGATCCGAGCAGCGCATCCACCTTGGCCATGACGCCGTCAACCCGTGTCGAAGCCTGATTGAGCTTGGCGGCGAGCTCCTTGGTGTCCTTGATGATCTGCTCGACATCGCCTGTTCTGGCGCCAAGGGAATCGGCCAGCTTGGCGACGCTGTCCCCGGCGGATTTGGCCGATTCGCCGGCTTTGGAAATGTTTTCCACCGCCGATTTGACCTGGGCCGGATCGACAGCGGCGATGATCTCGTCAACCTTGTCCAGCGATTTGCCGGCATCCGCCGAGAAGGATTTCAGCGAATCGACCGCCGAAGTGACGCCATCCATGACGCCGTCGATCTTTCCCGAGGCTTCATCAATGCGCTTGGCGGTGTTTTCGGCGCTGGCGATGATCGTCTTGACCTTTTCGCCATCCACCGCGTCCAGCACTTCGCGCGCCGATTTCAGCGTGGCGTCCAGTTCCCCCGAGACGCTGTCGATGGTCTCGGACAATTTGCCCACGCTCGCCAGGAATTCGTCGATCTGATCGGAGTTCTTGCCAAGAGCATCGGAAAATTTCTGGGCGTTTTTGGCAGTTTCGGCCAAGGGCTCGCGCACGTCCTTGACGAAACCGTCGAGGTTGGTGAGCACTTCATCGGCCTTGGTGAAGATCTGCTGGGCGTTTTCCAAAAGACTGGTCACCGCCGACGGCCGCGCGATGATTTCCGCAACCCGGCCCGCCGCTTCGGCTTCGTCCAGGAGCTTTGGCTCGTTGGGATTGCCGCCGCGCAATTCGACGCTGGCCTGGCCGGTCAGCCCGGCAATGCCGATATCGGCCTGGGTGGACTTGGTGATAGGGGTCAGTCGGTCGATCTGGGAATCAAGCACGGCGGTGTTGGGGCTGTTGAGGTCGATATAGACGCGCGTGACCTCGCCGACCTTGACGCCGTTGAACAGCACGGCGCTGCCCCGGCCGATGCCGGACGCCGAACCGGTGATACGAATGCGCAGGAGCGTGGAATCGCCGGTGTCGCGCACGCCGGCCGTCCAATACACGAAACCGAACGCCGCAAGGATGAGCGCTATCGTGAAGACGCCGACCGCAATGTAATTGGCCTTGGTTTCCATGCTCTTGTGTCAATCACCCTGCCCGGCCCGAAATGCCGGTGCGACCGTTGCAAAAGAAACCGGCGCCAACAAGGCTGAATTGCAGCGCATGGCCGTTTTCACGCTTTTCTCCCGGATGTCTTGTGCCTGGGATCAATAAGCCGCGCCCGCTTGCCGCGAAAATAGGCTTTCACCCAAGGGTCCTCACTCAGCATCATGTCGGCAATCGTGCCCTCGATCAGCACGCGCTTGTTGCCGAGCACGGCTATCCTGTCACACACTGAAAACAGGCTGTCGAGATCATGGGTGACCATATAGACCGTCAACCCAAGCGTCTGGCGCAGCGTGCCGACAAGCTCATCGAAATCCGCCGCGCCAATCGGGTCGAGACCGGAGGTCGGCTCGTCGAGAAAGACGATTTCCGGATCGAGCGCCAGGGCGCGGGCGAGAGCGGCGCGCTTGATCATGCCGCCGGACAATTCCGAGGGCATTTTCTTGGCGGCATCTGCAGGCAGGCCGACCAGCGCCAGTTTCAGCCGCGCCAGTTCGTCCATGAGTTTTGGCGGCAGATCGAGATATTCCCGCATCGGCACCTGGATGTTTTCAAGCACGGTCAGCGAGGAAAACAGCGCGCCATGCTGGAAAAGAACGCCAACCCGCATGTCGACCGCCATGCGTTCTGTCGCATCGGCAGTATCGAGGTCCTGGCCAAACAGGACTATCTTGCCACCCTGTTTCTGCGTCAGGCCAAGAATTGTGCGCAACAGCACCGATTTGCCCGAGCCTGAGGCGCCGACAAAGCCGAGGATTTCGCCGCGCCTCACATCCAGCGAGAGATCTTTGAGCACCTGGGCCTCTCCGAAGGAGACGTTGACGCCGCTGGCCTGCAGGATGATGTCGCTGGTCATGCGGCCATCCTCAAAAATCGATTGCGGCGTAGAACATGGCAAACAGGCCATCCACGACTATCACGATGAAAATGGACTTCACGACGGCCGAGGTGACATGGGCGCCAAGCGATTCGGCGCTGCCGCCGACCTTCAGGCCTTCGAGCGAGGCGATGATGCCTATGATGAGCGCCATGAACGGCGCCTTGATAAGCCCCGAGAAAATCGTGGTCAGGTCGATGCCGAGATGCAGGCGGTCCAGAAACGCGTGCGGCGCAATGCCCGAATAACTCCAGGCGACCAGAGCCGCGCCCACCAGTGCCGCCAGATTGGACGCCACCGACAACAACGGCAAGGCCACAACCAGCGCCACAAGCCGGGGAAATACCAGAACGCCGATCGGATTGAGGCCGATCACTTTCAATGCGTCGATTTCCTCGCGCATCTTCATCGAGCCCAATTCGGCGGTGATGGCGCTGCCTGAGCGGCCTGCAACCATGATGGCTGTCAACAGCACGCCGATTTCCCGGAGCACCAGAATGCCGACCAGATCAACGACGAAGATTTCCGCTCCGAAGTAGCGCAGTTGAAACGCGCCCTGCTGGGCGATGATCGCCCCGATGATGAACGACATCAAAAGCACCACCGGGATGGCGCCGATGCCCATTTTGTCGATATGGCTGAAAATCGCCGCCGGATTGAGCGCGTGCCCGCGCCCCAGCTTCATCTGCGCGCCGCGAATGGTGGCGCCGAGAATATGCATGCCGACTTTCAGATCATCGGCGATATCGAACATCGCCCGGCCGACTTTTTCGAACAGGTCAAGAAACAGGCTGGTAGGGCCGTCTGGCGGCTGAGGCTTGGCGCGCGCCGCGCTGCTGACAGCCGACATCAAAATGGCTGCAGCCGGCGATGCGCCGGATATGGCGACGTGCACACCGCGCTCGGCGAGGCGCGCCGCAAGTCGCTCAACCAGCCAGGCGCCCGCTGTATCGATCCGGTCTATGCCGGAAATTTCGATGAACATGGCTGGCGAGGGGGCATCCTCACCCAGTTTGCGCATGGCGTCGTCAACGCCAGCCACCGTCAACGTCGTCCAGGCGCCAGAAAGGGTCACGTGCAGGCCGCGCTCGTCGGAACGCGTGGCAATCTTCGGCGCGCCGGATGCGGCGTCAATTCCGGTTGCACTCTGGGGTTGGGCGGTCAACATGGGCAAATCAATAGCCGTTCGCGCAAGCCGTGTCGATTTGCGCTCTGCAACACCGGGACCATGAATGCCTGCAACGCTGACCTTTCAGACCGAATTGTTTCCAATAGCCGGAATTTTCCGCATTTCGCGCGGCGCCAAAACCGAAGCGGCAGTCATCGCCTGCACTCTTCAAAGCGGCAGCCATGCCGGGCGCGGCGAATGCGTGCCCTATGCCCGCTACGGCGAAAGCCTCGAAAGCGTCACTGAGGCCATTGAATCCTTCCGCCCGCACCTGAGAAACGGCGCAGGCCGTGCCGAATTGCAGGAATTGATGCCCGCCGGAGCGGCCCGCAATGCACTGGATTGCGCATTCTGGGATCTGGAAGCCAAGCAGAGCGGCGTGCCCGTGGCAAAACGTTTGGGAGCAATAGCCGGGCCGCTGGTCACCGCGTTTACGATTTCGCTCGGCAGCACAGAGGAAATGGCGGCAGCCGCCGCTGCGGCGGCCCAACGCCCGCTCCTGAAAATCAAGGTTGGCTCGGCAGGCGACCTCGAAAAAATCGAGGCGGTCGTAAAGGCGGCCCCCAATTCGCGCCTCATCCTCGACGCCAATGAAGGCTGGACCGATCAGGACGTCGAAGCCAATCTGGCGGCTGCCAAGCGGCTCGGAATTGCGTTGGTCGAGCAGCCGCTGCCCAAAGGCCGCGACGCCATCCTTGGCCGGATCAGCCGCCC
>JBATMU010000465.1:0-11301 GCA_049289995.1 Rhizobiaceae bacterium
GGTCTAGAGTGCGGCTTTTATGGAGGCCGTCATGCGCTTGTTTGTCACTTGTGCGATCCTGTTTGGGGGCATTGCGGCTCCTGCGCATGCAGGCGCGATCAGCAGCGAATATACCGAACTCAATTTCAAAACAGCCTGCACGACCATCGCCATGGCCGGGCCGGAAGACGGCGACTGGGCCGACAGCGTTTGCGCAGGCTGGCGCGGCTACCCTGTCTTCGTGTTTTACGGCGATGCGCGCGAATCCTGGCACTACGGCTTTTATCCGCCCGGAGAGGACCGGCCGCCGACCGAGTCGTTCGGCCCGTTCAATTCGGCAGGGCCGAAAATCGAATGGCGGATCGAGACCGAAGGCGAAGTCGCAAAACCCTTCGCCACCATCCACCGTTGGACAGTGTCCGAGCCGGAGGATTCGGAAAAATCCCGCGATGTGCTGGTCATCGAAAAGGTCGGTTCGCCTGACGGCCAGGAGGGCTGCGTGGTCGGCTATGTCGTGGCGACCGGTGATCCGAAAGCCAATGAAAAAGCCCGGACCATAGCCGATGAAAAGGCGCGGGCCTTTGCATGCGGAACCGATAAATCGGTGCGGATTGAGGACGGCGGACCCTTGCCCGGGCTGATGGTGGTCAGCGAATGAGGCGGGCGGCAGTCTTCGCGCTGACAATGGCATCTGCCGCTCCCGCTTTCAGCGCGGAAATCTCCAGTGAATATACCGAGCTTGACGCGCGGCGGGACTGTGCCGTTGTGCTGACCGGCGGCGAGGGTGACGAGGGCGACTGGGGCGTCAGCGTCTGTCCGGGCTGGCGGGGGTACCCGGTGCTGAGCGGATTTGCCTTCGGACGGCTGTTTGCCAATTACGGTTTTCCGGCCGGGGAAATCGAAACCCTGATCCAGGACAGTTTCGGCCCGCCGCATGGCGTTTCACCCAAAATCGAATGGCGGATCCGGACGGAAGGCGAGATTACGCGGCCTTTTGCGGTCATCCGCCGCTGGACTATTGCGGCGTTTGATGGCGCGGCGGAAATGCAGGTGCTTGCCGTGTCGCGCGTCGGACAGCCGAACGGCAGCGCCGGCTGCCTGACCGGCTATGTCATGGCCAGCGGCAATCCGCAGGCCAATGAACAGGCACGGGTGATGGCCGATACCCAGGCAGAGGCGTTTGACTGCGCAAGCGGCACGCCAATGGTTTTACCCAAAGGCGTTGGCTTGCCGATCTATCGTCAAAACTAGGCCGGCTCAGGCTTTCTTGGCGCGTTCGATGGAATCCAGAATGACCTGACGTGCAGCTTCGGCATTGTGAATGCCGCCGAGCCGCGACCACTTGCCGGGTTCCAGATCCTTGTAGTGCTCGAAGAAATGCTGGACCTGCTGCAGGGTGATTTCCGGCAGGTCGGTGATGTCGAGCACTTTTTCGTAACGGCGGGTGACATGGCTGGATGGCACGGCGATGATTTTCTCGTCCTGGCCGGCATTGTCCTCCATGACCAGATAGCCGATCGGACGGCAGGAAATGACGCAGCCAGGCACCAGCGGCCGCGTGTTGCAGATCAGGACGTCAAGTGGATCGCCATCGCCGCACAGCGTATGCGGGATGAAGCCGTAATTGCCCGGATAGGTCATCGGCGTATAGAGAAAGCGGTCAACGACCAGGGTGCCGGCTTCCTTGTCCATTTCATATTTGATCGGATCGCCGCCAACCGGCACTTCGACAATGACATTGACGTCGAAGGGCGGGTTCTTGCCGATGGAAATGGCGTCGATGCGCATGCGGAGGCTCCGGTGTTGCAGGCTGATGTGACGTGCTGTGTAGCCAGAGGCCAGGGCAGGCGCAATGCGGCTTTATGCCGGGAAGCCTGTCAATTCCAGGTATAGGCGACCTTGCGCAGCGCCTTGGCGTCGAAAACCTCGACGCCTTCGGCGACGTCCCGGCCGCCAAGCCCTTCGTAGAAAGCGGTGGCTGTGTTGTTTTCCTCCAGCGCCCAAACCACCAGACCCTTGAGGTCATGGCGGGCAAGCGCCTCCTGGGCGGCGGCAAACAGCCGCGTGCCGAGCCCGATGCCCTGATATTCGGGCCGCACATAAAGCTCGTAGATTTCGCCCTGCTCGGCAAGGTCGCTGACCCGGTTGCGGCCATAGGTGGCGTAGCCGGCGATCACGCCGCCCATTTCGACAACCAGAACCGAGGTGGCGCGGCGGATGGCGTTTGACCACCACTCCTTGCCGCGTCGCTGCAGCATGGTGTTGAGCGCCTTGTGGGGGATGATGCCGGAATAGGCGCCCGACCACGCAAGCTGGTGCACGTCGGCGATATCGCCAGCGTCCCTTGGTTCAGCCCTACGGATGCCGATGGTCTGCGTCTTCATGGTCTGTTAACCATAACGCAGCTTTGGCCATGCCTGCAAGCGGGTGGCCGATCACAGTTCACAACTCGACGAGATGGTCGCTAAGTTCGTTGCGGTCATCGGCACGCGGCGGAAATTTGGCGGCAAGCAGGCCGCCAATGGCGGCAATCGCCTCCTCAAAGCCATCGGCAAGGTGGTTTTTCGCGGCTTTGTTGGTCAAATGGCCGACAATGGCGTTCCAGGTGTCCTGCGGCACATGAGCGTTGATGCCGGAATCGGCAATGATTGCCGCATATCGCTCGGCCAGAGACACAAAAACCAGCACGCCGGTGCGGTGCTCGGTGACATGGACATTGCGGGCCAGGAACTGCCGCATGGCATTGGCATGGGCGGTGCGGTAGCGGACGCGGCGCGGCGTGACCATGAGGCGAAGGCGCGGGAAAAGGCGGATGAGCAGCAGCGAGGCGGCCAGCGCCAGGATCTGCGCGGCTGACAGAACCAGTGCATCGAGCGGTGACCAGCGCAAGGCAAACCATAGCGCCACCGGAAAGCTGACCAGCAGCACGGCGGCGGAAAGAACGGACGCCGCAGCCAGAAAATAGCCGTCGCTCGCCCCGGCCAGCACGCAATGGATTTCGCCCGATGTCTGCGCCTCGGCCTTGCGGATGGCGGCGGTCACGCGGGCATGATCGTCTTTGCTCATCAGGCTCATCTCACCATCCTCCCGATGCGCCGCCGCCGCCGGACGAACCGCCGCCGCCCGAAAATCCGCCCGATGACGATCCAGAGGACGACCAGCTTCCGCCTGACGAAGAGCCAGAAGAGCCGCCGCTTGAGTTGAATGAAAATTCCATGCCGAGCCATTTATAGCGGCCCGGCCCGATCCGCTTGCCGAACACCGTGGCGAGAATGGAAAGAATCATGGAGCTGATGAAGATGGCGGCAAAGACGGCGATGATAATCCACACCATTGGCGGGATGTCTTCACCTGAGGGCGCATTGCGTTCGGCGCGCTTCTCCAGTTCGGCGCCATCGCCCGACAGGACCATGATGATGTCATCGGCAGCGCGGGTGATGCCGCCCGAATAGTCGCCGGCCCGGAAAGCCGGCACGATGGTGTTTTCAATGATGAGCTTGGAGTGCAGGTCGGTCAGCGTGCCTTCGAGCCCGTAGCCGACCTCGATGCGGATCTTGCGGTCATCGCGCGAGACCAACAACAGCACGCCGTTGTTTTCGCCGGCCTGTCCCAATCCCCACTCACGGAACAGCCGGTTGGCATAAGGTTCGATCGCCTCGCCATCGAGCGAGGGGATTGTGGCGACGACGATCTGATCGGAGGATCTTGCCTCGAAGGCGGCAAGCGTCTGGGTAAGCGCGGCCTCGGCGGTGTCCTCGATCATGCCGGCCGTATCGTTGACGCGGCCGGTCAGCGCGGGCAGGGCGGCGGCCAGCGCCGCACCCAGTCCGGCAAGCACGATCAGCGCGGCAAAGACCAGCCGCGCTGAACGGCTCATGGCCGCCATCACCGGCTCAGCCCTTGTTCGCGTTGAAATCGACCTTGGGCGCTTCCTTGTTCTCCTCGTCGATGGTGAAGTTCTGGTAGGGCATGTTGCCGGTGAACCAGAATTTTGCCCAGAGCATCGAGGGCAGGGTTTTTAGCGAAGTGTTATAGACGCGCACCGCCTCGATATAGTCGCGCCGCGCCACGGCAATGCGGTTTTCGGTGCCTTCAAGCTGGGCCTGAAGGGCAAGAAAGTTCTGGTTGGATTTGAGGTCCGGATAGGCCTCGGCTACGGCGAGCAGCCGTCCGAGCGCGCCCGACAGGGCCGCCTGGCTTTCCTGGAAAGCCTTGAACTTTTCCGGATCGGACAGGGCTTCTGCCGGCAGGGCGACCTGCGTGGCCTTGGCGCGGGCTTCGACCACCGAGACCAGAACATCCTTCTCCTGGGCGGCAAAGCCCTTCACCGTTTCGACCAGATTGGGGATGAGATCGGCGCGGCGCTGGTATTGGTTCAGCACCTCGCTCCAGGCGGCCTTGGCCTTTTCCTCGGCGGTCGGGATGGTGTTGAATCCGCAAGCCGACAACAAGGGCGCGACGACAAGAAGCAGCATAAGCGTTGCGGCGCGCCGGGCGCGGGAGGCGGTTTCCGCCTGCAGGAAAATCATGGTTTCGGTCTCCGTTGATGCCTGAACCTATCGCATGTCGCAGCCCGATTGAAGCCGGATGATGGCGAAGGCCTCGCCGGGCTGGAAAATCGCGGTGCGGGCGCTATGCTTGGTCGGTTCACGCAGGCAGGCTGCGATGAGGCGACAGGACAGGACAGGCATGGGCAAGCCCGGTGAAGACGCTCGCCAGACGGAAAGCCGGCTCATACTGGCGCGGGCGGCGCGCGAGGGCGATCTGGCGGGCGGCACCGTCATGCCAGGCGCGGAACTGGACGCGCCCGACCGAATTGAAGTGCTTGGCATGAAAATCGCCAAGGTCCTGTCGATCGTTCTGACCGTGGCGATCATCCTCTGGCTGGCATGGCCGCTTCTGGCCGGGCGGATATGAGCACCGCCGTCATCGTGATTTCCAGCCATGTGGTGCGCGGGGCGGTGGGTAACCGCGCCGCCGTATTTGGGCTTGAACAGCTCGGGCTGAAAACCTGGGCGGTTCCGACCGTGATCCTGCCCTGGCATCCCGGTCACGGGCCAGCCAGCCGGTTTGTTCCGGATACGGACCAATTCGGACAATTGATTGATGATCTGATGCGTGCGCCCTGGCTTGGCGAGGTTGGCGCGGTGCTGTCCGGCTATTTTGGCGGGCCAAGCCAGCCGGAGGCAGCGCTGCGGCTGGTCAAGGCAGTGAAGGAAGCCAACCCGGCTGCACTCTACCTTTGCGATCCGGTGATCGGCGACCAGAGCGGGCTTTATGTGCCGGAGGCGACTGCCAGCGCCATCAGGGATGTGCTGATCCCGGCCTCAGACATCGCCACGCCGAACCGGCACGAACTGGCCTGGCTGACAGGCCGCGATTGCGAAACGCCGTTTGCCGCCCTTGAGGCCGCCAAAGCGCTCGGCCCGGCTTCGGTGCTGGTCACCTCGGCGCCGACGCTGATGGCGGGGGCGACCGGCAACCTGTTGTGGTCTGGCGGGCAAGCCGTAATGGCCGAACATCAAGCCTTGCCGAAGGCCCCCAATGGCACGGGGGATTTGCTGGCGGCGCTTTATCTCGGCAGGCTGTTGAAGGGCGAGGAGCAAGCGCTTGAGCGGGCGACGGCCGGCGTGTTTGAAATGGCGGCGAGCGCAGGGCGAGCGGGCGAAAACGAACTGCCGCTGGAGCGGGAAGCCAGCCGGCTCGGCCATCCCATGGCCATGGTGCACATGCGGGCGATGACCGGCGCGCCACGGAAAGCGCCGAAGCGTCAATGACAACAGCAGGGGGCATAGACGGTTGCAAAGGCGGCTGGGTGTTGGCCTCCCGGGACGCGCAGGGCGACGTGTCATTTGCGGTGCATCGACGCTTTGCCGGCCTTGCCGCCTCCATGCCGGATGATGCGATTCTGGCTGTGGACATGCCCATTGGCTTGCCGGACAGGACCGGCAATGGCGGACGCGGCGCAGAACAGGCGGTGCGGCCCTATCTGAAAGCCCGGCGGACCAGTGTTTTTTCCGTGCCGTCACGCGCGGCGATCCATGCAGAGCCTGGGCCATTTGAAAACGAAAGCGCGCGCCTCGCTGCCCATAAACACGCGAGTATAATCGCGTTGGCGACTTCCGATCCGCCACGCAAAATATCAATTCAGGCATTCGGCCTGTTTGCCAAAATCCGGGAACTTGATGTTTGGCTGCGAGAGGACAAAGCGCGCAGCAATCGCGTGATTGAATCCCATCCGGAGTTCGCCTTCACCATCCTAAATTCAGGGGAGCCGATGGCGCTGCCCAAAAAGATCAAGGGAAAAGTCAATTCGGCCGGAATGGCGGAACGGCGGGCGCTTCTGTGCGCCATGGGATTTGATGCAGCTTCTCTCAATCAACAAGCACCACGCGGCGCCAATTCCGACGATGTGCTTGATGCCTGCGTTTTGCTGCTGGTGGCCGAGCGCAAGCTTAGGGGGTTGGCCAAGGCTCATCCGGATAACTTCGGACGGGATGCGTTCGGCCTGCCTATTGCCATTTGGGCGTGAACCGGCAAAGCCATTGCCGCAATCACGCACCGGCGCTAAGAGGCTTCATGGCTTTTCCAGATCATCTCACCCAGGGCTACCGCAATTTCCTTGCGGCAAGATATGCGCCAGAAAGCGCCCGTTACCGGCTGTTGGCCGATTCCGGCCAGTCACCGCAGACCATGATCATCGCCTGCTGCGATTCGCGCGCCGCGCCCGAAACGGTGTTTGACGCGGGTCCGGGCGAATTGTTCGTGGTGCGCAATGTCGCCAATCTGGTGCCGCCCTATGCGCCGGACGGCGAATATCATGCGACGTCGGCAGCGCTTGAATTTGCGGTGCAGAGCCTCAAGGTCAAGGATATCGTGGTGATGGGCCATGGCCGCTGCGGCGGCATAAGGGCGGTGCTCGACCCCGGCAGCGAACCGCTGTCGCCGGGCGATTTCATCGGCAAGTGGATGAGCCTGGTCGGACCGGCGGCGGAAACCGTATCCCGCAACACCCTGATGACGACGGGCGAGCGGCAAACGGCGATGGAGCGGATTTCGATCCGTTATTCGATCGCCAATCTGCGCAGTTTTCCGTGCGTGAATATTCTGGAGAAAAAAGGCCGGCTCAAACTGCATGGCGCGTGGTTTGACATTTCGAGCGGCGAATTGTGGGTGATGGACCCTGACACCGGTGATTTCGTCCGTCCGGAGACCGGCTGAGCCGCCCTATTTTCGACCCACAGGGCCTGCTATGGCTGGCGCCGATTCATAAACGGACGAGACCATGATCAGAATCGCGCTCATCACTGCCCTTCTGCTTTCCGCCGCGCCGGCCCTTGCCGATGATGCCGGCGTGATCGCCAATTGGTATGCCGCGCTCGGCAAGCCGGACCGGGAAAAACTGTCGGCACTTCTGGACGGCAAGGCCATTATCCAGCTCCAGGATCTCGGGCTTGAACAGACCAAGGACGAATTCATCGCCTCCATGGATGAATGGGAAACGGCGGTTGCCGGGGCGGTTATCCGCCACAGGATCGAGAAGAACGAGACGGGCTCGGCCGAGGTGCTGACCTGCTATGATTTTCCCGACAATGACATCCTGATGCGCGAGCGCTTCCGCATTGAAGGCGAGGTCATCACCGGCAGCACCCAGGAAACCGTCGCCGACAATTGCGACGCCTTCTGATCCGGCCGGTCAGTTCAATCTGAAGACAATAAAAAACCGGGGCCGCATGACCCCGGTTTTTTCAGCCCGCATTGTTGGACATATTACTGGCCGTCGATCTGCTTGCCCATGATGGCAATGGCCTGCTGATAGACGCTTGCGGCGTTCCAGCCCTGGATGGCGCCGTAATTGGCTTCGCCCGGCTGGTAGCCGCGGCCGGCCTTCCAGCCATGGCCGCGCAGGAAATTGGCGGTGGAGGCCAGTGCGTCGGCCTTGGAGCCGGCCATGTTGACGCGGCCGTCGCCATCGCCATCCGCGCCATAGGTCAGAACGTTCTTGGGCAGGAACTGGGTCTGGCCGATTTCGCCATGCATGGCGCCGCGGGTTGCGCCGGTGATGACGCCGCGCTGAACAAGCTGCAGGGCGGCATAGAGCTGGTCGGTGAAATAGGCGCTGCGGCGGCAGTCATAAGCCAGCGTCGCCACGGCCGACAGGGTGTTTTCTGAACCCATGAAGGCGCCAAAGCCCGATTCCATGCCGTGGATGGCGATCAACGGGCCGGCCGGCACGCCATATTTCTTCTCGATGGCGGCAAACAGCGCGGCATTGGATTTCTTGATGCCCTTGCCGCGCGAGACGATGGACGGGGCGCCGCGCTTGGCCATGAATTGCGCCAGGGTCAGCTTGAAGCTCTTCTGGTTGCGGTCGGCGCTGATGGTCTTGGTGGCGTAGCTGGTCTTCTGAAGGGCTGCGAGCGCATTGGCCTTGATGCCGGCGCCCTTGGCTTCCTTGGTGAACTCGGCCTTCCAGGCTTCAAAACCCTTGCCGTCATTGCCGCATTTGGCGGCTTGAGCCGCGCCTGCCGAGACAGCGAACGCGGCGGCCGCGCCCAGCATGATTCGGCTTATCTGCCTGATTGTCATCAATGAATTCCCTTTGTTGCCGAAATGATGCACCCGGCGCGGACTTTGCCAGCGCCACGCGGTTTTGTCACCGCCGGACAAAGACCCAACAAGATGAATTTTTCATGGCAAGGCATGACATTCCGGTCTAGCTTTCAAGCGGGGCCTCATATGTTGCGGAGAAATCCGGTGAATGATGTGGATGTGGCAATCATCGGGGCAGGGTCGGCAGGCCTGGGTGCAGCCAAACGGCTGATCGCAGGGGGCAGGAGCGTCGTGGTCCTGGAGGCGATGAACCGCATCGGCGGCCGCGCTTTCACCTCAAACGAGCATTTCGGCATTCCGTTCGACATTGGCTGCGCCTGGCTGCATGCTGCCGACCGCAATCCCTATTTCCCCGAAGCGCAGGCCGCAGGCTGGACGCTGCACCATCATGACATGAATGTTGATCACTTGTGGTTTGGCAAACGCAAGGCGAGCGAAGCCGAAGAAGCGGAGATGAAGCAGGCGGAATCGAAAATCGGCGAACTCCTGGACAGGTGGGATGGCAAGGACGACCGCGTGTCGGCGCTGCTGGCAGGCGGGCATGCGGCGCGTGCAGCGGCGACCTTCTGCGGGCCAATGGATTTCGGCATGGATTTTGACGAAATCTCGGTGGAGGATTTCCGCAAGGCGGCTGATCTTGATCCGAATTATTTCACGCGGGAAGGGTTTGGCGCGCTGGTGGCGCGGTTTGGCGCCGATGTGCCGGTCAGGCTCAATGCGCCGGTGCGCCGGGTCTTCTGGGACGGGACGGGCGTGTCACTCGAGGGCGAGTTCGGCGTGCTGAGGGCCGGCAAGGTGATCGTCACCGCCTCGCCGGCCGTTCTGGCTTTCGAGGAAATCCAGTTCATTCCCGAATTGCCGCATGCCCATGTCGAAGCTTTTTTTGACCTGCCGATGGGCCTGCTCACCAAGATACCGCTGGAAATCAAGGGCACACGGCTCGGGTTTCACCCATTTGACGACATCCTCATCGAGCGGCTGGCGCGCAACGATGTCTATTTTCTGGCGTTTCCGTTCGACAGCGATCTGATGGTCGGTTTTGTCGGCGGCGATTTCGCCTGGGAATTGTCGGCGGCAGGCGAAGCAGCGGCAGTGGATTTCGTCATCGACCGGCTGGCCGGCATTGCAGGGTCGGATGTGCGCCGCCATGTTGGCCGCTCCACCATGACAAACTGGAATGCCGAACGCTATGTGCGCGGCGCCTATGCGGCAGCGCGCCCGGGCAAGGCAGGTGCGCGCGACGCCATGGCGCAGCCTGTGGCGGAGAGGATTTATTTTGCCGGCGAACATCTGGCGGGACCGTTGATCCAGACCTGCGGCGGGGCGCGCCTTTCGGGCGAAGCGGTTGCGGCAAAGATCCTTGCAGAAGGCTGAGCGGGACGGACCGGAGCCCGCCCCGCAGCACGGCCTTTCGCCTGGCTGGCGGAGGGCGCCTGTTTCGGCGGAGCAAGGCTGCATCATAAAACGGACCGCCGCCATTCCGTGATCGCGTAATGCGCGATCACGGAATGGCGTTGGTTTGGCATCCATGCCCAGCTTGTCCCCGCTGCCAATTCCGGCGGCAGGGACAGGATGATGGCGGTGCGCTTTTCCTTTGACCCAGGCAGCGATTCGCTGGGCTGGGCAGTGTTTTCCGATGAGGGCGGACATTGGTCCGCAAAGGCCTGCGGGGCGCTGTTGTTTCGGCAGCCAAGCCTTGAGCGGCTCAGAACCGGCGGGCCGGCAGCGCGGGACCGCGGATTGCGGCGGGCAAGAAAGCGCCGCATGGGTCTTCTGCGAGTCACCTGCCGCTTGCTTGCCGAGATCGGCCTCTTGCCCGGCTTGCGCGAAGAGCGGGCAACGCTGTTTGCCGGACGTGCCGAAAATCCTGATGCATTGCACTTGGCCGGGCGCGACATATTCCGCCTGGCGCGGCGGCGTGGGCCGCCCTGCTGCCGGACCTGCCCGCAGGCCTGTTTCGGTTCCGAAGAGGCGGTGGAATTGTGCGCCCGGCGCCAAAGCCGTGACAGGCTGGCGGAAATCTGGGCGTGCTTGCCGCCGTTTGCTGCTTCGGAAAACGGGCTGGCAGCTCTGGACAACTTGCTGTTTGGTCAAAGGCCGCCGCCAGAAAGGCAAAGACCGCGGCGCGGCGATCCGGCCCTGCGGCGGGCGCTGGGTGCAGCGGGCCAATTGCTGGATGACCTGTCCGGGCACTATGGCGTGCCCGACATGATTGCCTGCGAGGCGGCCTTTTATCCAGAAAGGGCAGAGCGGCCAAAGGGCCGCGCGGGCAGGCTCAGCCTGTGGCGCAAGGCGGCGCGCAATGGCCAGGTCCTGTGCCACTATACAGGGGCGCCAATCAGCGAAGCTATGGCCCGGTCTCGGCTGACCGAAATCGACCATGTGCTGCCGCTGGCAGCGTCTGCGGATTTTTCCGTCGACAATTCCGTCCTGTGCCTGGCTTTTGCCAACCGGACCAAGGGCGGGCGGACGCCGCGCCGGGCCTTTGGCGGCACTGCGCAGTGGAATGGCATGCTTGAGCGCGGACTGCCGGCGGCCATTGCCCGGCAGCTTGCCACGCGGGATTTGCCGCCAAACAAGCCATCGTTCCCGGCCCGGCAGGCCAATCTTGCCGCGGCCTGCGGGCGCGGGCTGATACGGCTGTCGGCCAAGCGGTTTCCGAAAGCCGAACCGGTGCTGGTTGCGCCGTCCGACGTGGCGCGCCTGCAC
>JBATMU010000466.1:0-5751 GCA_049289995.1 Rhizobiaceae bacterium
CCAGACCGGCCATTCGCGCTTCATGGCGATGCGCGCCGTTCCCTGCCATTCAAAGCCCTCGCGGCCGACGCCGATGCCATAGCGCATGGCAGTGCCGTCCCCATTGACGAAATAAAGGTGCTTGGCCGTGGTGTCGACAATGATGGTGCCCGGCTTTTCGCGGCTGTCATAGCGCACAATCTGCCGGTGAAACTTCCGGTCGATCTTGTCCGTGGGAATGGCGGGCAATGCAAAGCCGCCATCGTTTATTGGGCCATAGGCCGAGGTGAAAACCTTGTCGCGGGCAAGATCAACGGACACGCAGCCCGCCAGGCCCGACGCCAGGCCAACGCCTGCGAAAGCCAGAAATTCCCGCCGTTTCATCTCTGTCATGTCAGCCTGTCCGCTCGCCGCCCGCAGCCATTCATACTTTGATGGGCCGGGATTATCCAGCCGCAATGCACAAGCTGTGTCTTGTGATGGCAGATCATGGCGAAAAGGCATCGGCCAGGATCACAAAATTTGCCCGAATCGGCGGAAAATGGCAGGCTTGGCCATGCCAATTGTCTCGCCTTTCACCGCCCATCCGCTGGCCGATGGCCGCCAATCGCAGCGCGCCATGGTCATAAGACGCGGCGTGCAGCGGTTGTTTGCACAAAACGGCATAGCCGCCATGCCGGAATTGTCTCTGGCTGATGGCCGCCGCGCCGATCTGGCGGCATTCACCGCAAAGGGTGAAATCTGGATCGTCGAGATCAAGTCCTCGGTGGAGGATTTCCGCGTGGACCGCAAATGGCGCGACTACCGCGCCTTTTGCGACCGGCTGTATTTTGCCTCGCACCCGGACGTGCCGCAGGACATTTTCCCCGAGGATGCCGGCTTCATCCTGTCGGACGGCTATGGTGCGGAAATGCTGCGCGAAGCGCCCGAACACCGGCTGAGCGCCCCGGTCCGCAAGGCGATGACCCTGCGCTTTGCCCGCAATGCCGCCTTGCGTTTGATGGCAGCCGAAATGGCCGGCATCGAGATCGAACCAGCGCAGGACAGCGCTTCAGAGGGCTAGTTTCACCCAGGCGGCGTTTTTCTTCGACGAGCGGATGCAGGCATCGACAAAGGCCACGCCCTCCAGACCGTCGGCGACGGTCGGGAAAATGACATCCTTCGGCACCGGCTTGCCGAGACGCGCCGCACGAATGGCGCGCGCCGCTTCGGTGTAGATATTGGCGAAGCCTTCAAGATAGCCTTCCGGATGGCCGGACGGAATGCGTGTGACCCGCGCCGCCGCTGGTCCTGCACCCGCCCCGCCGCGCGTGATGAGGCGCTTCTCCTGACCGAACGGCGTGTACCAGAGATAGTTCGGATCAGCCTGCACCCATTCAAGGCCGCCTTTCGTGCCATAGACCCGCACTTTCAAGCCGTTCTCATTGCCGGGCGCAACCTGGCTTGCCCAGATCATGCCCTTTGCCGCGGGCGCCTTGCCCTTCGACTTGAAGCGCAGCATGACATGCAGATTGTCATCGACCCGGCGGCCGGGCACAAAGGCGTCAAGATCAGCGGACAGGCTGTCCAATTCCAGCCCGCTGACGAAGCGCGCCAGATTGTAGGCATGGGTGCCGATATCGCCCGATGCGCCGCCAGCGCCCGACAGTTTGGGATCGGTGCGCCAGGCCGCCTGTTTCTGGCCAGTCTGTTCGACGGCTTCGGTCAGCCAATCCTGCGGATATTCAGCATGAACCAGGCGAATGTCGCCCAACAGGCCGCGCGCCACCATGTCACGCGCCTGACGGACCATGGGATAGCCGGTGTAATTGTGGGTGAGGATGAACAGGCTTTTGCTTTGCCCCGCCAGCGCCGCCAGTTTGCGGGCGTCGGCAAGCGTCGAGGTCAGCGGCTTGTCGCAGATGACGTGGATGCCAGCCTTGAGAAAGGCCTTGGCCGGCGGAAAATGCATATGGTTTGGCGTGACGATGGCCACCGCTTCTATGCCGTCCGGCCGCGCGGATTCGGCTTTGGCCATGTCTTCGAACGAGCCGTAGGAACGGGCCGGATCAAGGCCAAGCTCGGCGGCTGAGGCCCGCGCCTTTTCGGGATTGGATGACAGGGCGCCGGCCACCAGCACGAATTCGCCGTCGAGCCGGGCAGCCATGCGGTGCACGCCGCCGATGAATGCGCCCTGCCCGCCGCCGACCATGCCAAGCCGGATGGGGCCTTGGTGTTTTTCAGTCCGTGTTGCGCTGACCATTGCAGCCTCCATTGCCAGTTTGAGGTTACAGGCCAAGCATGGCCCGGATCTGGTTCTTATCCACGGCAGCGCCCGCGAAATCATCAAAGGCGCGGCCCGCCAGCTCAATGATATGATTGGCGATGAAGGGCGCGCCTTCGGCAGCGCCCTGATCGGAGGATTTCAGGCAGCATTCCCATTCCAGCACCGCCCAGCTGTCATAGCCGTATTGGGCGAGTTTTGAAAAAATGCCGGGGAAATCCACCTGACCATCGCCCAGCGAGCGGAAGCGGCCGGCCCGGTTGGTCCATGACTGGTAGCCCGAGTAGACGCCCTGGCGGCCATCCGGATTGAATTCGGCATCCTTGACGTGAAAGGCCTTGATGCGGTCGTGGTAGAGGTCGATGAAGGCCAGATAGTCGAGCTGCTGCAGCACGAAATGCGAGGGGTCGTAATTGATGGCCGCGCGGCTGTGGCCACCGACCGCATCGACAAACATCTCAAACGTTGCGCCGTCAAACACGTCCTCGCCGGGATGGATTTCATAGGCGAGATCCACGCCATTCTCGTCATAGATGTCGAGGATCGGCTTCCAGCGGCGGCCAAGCTCGGCAAAGGCTTCCTCGATCAGCCCGGCCGGGCGCTGCGGCCAGGGATAGAGATAGGGGAAGGCCAGCGCGCCGGTAAAGCCGACCGAGGCGGAAAGCCCGAAATGACGCGACGCCTTGGCGGCCTTGATGACCTGATCGACCGCCCAAGCCTGGCGGGCCTTCGGGTTGCCATGCACGGCAGCCGGCGCGAAAGCGTCGAATTGGCTGTCATAGGCCGGATGGACGGCGACAAGCTGTCCCTGCAGATGGGTGGACAATTCGGTGATTTCGACGCCTGCATCCGCGCAGACGCCCCTGATCTCGTCGCAATAGGTTTTCGATGACGCCGCCTTGTCCAGATCGAACAGCCGCCCGTCCCAGGTCGGGATCTGCACACCCTTGTAGCCCAGCGAGGCGGCCCAACGGGTGATGGCAGGCAGCGAATTGAACGGGGCGGCATCACCGGCGAACTGGGCGAGAAAAATGCCGGGGCCTTTCATTGTTTTTGGCATGGTCGTGCTCCTTGTCAGCTGTTTGAGGTGTAACGCATGAAAGCAAACTGATTTCCGTCCGGCGACCAGCAGGGCACATTGATCGAGCCTTGGCCGCCATGCAGGCTGACCAGCGTCCATGTGCCGCCTGTAACAGGATCAAGCAGGCGCAATTCAACATCATGATTGGCGGGATGACCTTTTACGCCCGGCGCATAGGACAGATAAAGCACGCGCATTCCGTCGGGCGAGGGGTGCGGGAACCAGTTGACCCGGTCATCTCGGGTGACTTCGACGGCGTCCGTGCCATCGGGCTGCATGCGCCAAAGCTGCATGGAGCCGCCGCGATCGGAGTTGAACCAGAGCAAGCCATCCGGCCCATAATCCGGACCATCATAATGGGCGCCGTCACCGCCGATCAGCAGGCGTTCATCCGCGCCATCCAGCAGGCAATCGGCTATGAAAAACGCGCCGTTGCGCATAGCGGCATAGGCAAGGCGCGCCCCGTCCGGCGACCAGCCATGCCACCAGCTCGGCGTGAGCGGAGTAACCCGTTTGGGTTCGCCGCCGGACGAGGGCAGGATATGGATGCAGGATTGTCCATCAACGCCATTGTCGGAAATGACCAGAAATTGCCCATCGGGCGACAGGCCATGGTCATTGTTGCAGGCTATCGCCGGACCTGTGTCGATCAGCTGCAATTGCGGCGCTGCGGACAGCGCCACGCGGTAAAGGCGGCCGCCGCCGTTGACCAAGAGATGGCTGCCGTCGCGCGACCAGTTCGGCGCTTCGAAATGCGCTGCGGTCTCCAGCACAAGCCGGTTTTCTCCTGAAGCCAGATCATGGATTTCGAGCCGGCTCTGCATGGTCATTCCAGCGGTTCGTAGCGAAAATTTGCAAAGTCGGCTGGCGCGCCCATGCCGGTCAGGTCGAAAGCTGCCATGGCAACAAAAGCGCCGGTGAAGGTGAACTGGTTGCGGCTCGAACCTTCATCGGAGATCAGGCTGGCGTCAAGTGCCGGCCCGATCTTTTGCCATTCGCCGCCCTGCCGCCAGAAGAATTGTTGAGCGGCATGATTGACCTCGACCCGGAGTTCGACCGGACCCGGACCGACTGGCACAGGCGCACCGAGCGGATAGGTCAGCGCGGCATCGGGCCAATCGCCGCCGCTTGAGATCATGAACAGGCAGCGGCCAATGCCTTCTTCAAAGGTCACGCCGAGGAAATGATACTTGTGCCGGTTGTAATAGGTCGTGAGACCCGCCGCCTGCTGGTAGGATGTTGGCGCGAAATCAACTCTGGTTTCAGCGCTGTAGTGAAAATCCTCCTGCCGCCTGCCGACCAGCGCCTGCTCGAAAAAGCTGCCCAGGCTTTCGCGTCCGGTCAACCTGAGCGCCGATCCGCTGAAATGGAACAGCCGTTCAGGGTGCGGCGTGCGCAGCCATTGGAACTCGGCCGGCAGCGGACCGTCGGCAAACACCCGCTCCACCGTCGTGCGTTTCGCCGGCTGGACAGAGGGATCAGGCGACGGCACGTCGACATTGGCGACCATGCCGCCATGGGCCAGATAGAGCCAACCGTCGTCTTTCCATTGGCACAGCGCCAGTCCGGTCTCGCGGCCAAGCGGGCAGTGTCGGCCCGCCGTATCGAGCGGCCTGCCGGTCAGGAACGTGTGATAGGGCACCCCGTCCGGGGTCTCGACATATTGGCCATGGCCGGTCTTCTGCAGGCGGTTATCGGGAGCTGAGGCCGCATGCAGAACGTGGCGATTTGGATGTGTCTCATAGGGTCCGGCAAGATTGCGTGAACGCGCCATGGTCACGGCATGGTCATAGCCGGTGCCGCCTTCGGCGACGGTCAGATAATACCAGCCATTGCGCTTGAAGAGGTGCGGGCCTTCGGTAAGGCCGAGCGGCGTGCCGCAATAGATGTTGGTGACCGGGCCGAAAAGTCCGCGTTCGGGCGACCATTCCTGCAACAGGATGCCGTCAAACAAATGATGGGCCGGATTGCAGCCGGTGCCCGGCGCACGGTGGTTCCAGCGCATGTTGACGAACCATTTGCGGCCGTCGTCGTCGTGAAACAGCGAGGGGTCAAAACCCGATGAATTGACATGCACCGGATCGGACCAGACG
This sequence comes from Rhizobiaceae bacterium, assembly GCA_049289995.1. Taxonomy (GTDB): domain Bacteria; phylum Pseudomonadota; class Alphaproteobacteria; order Rhizobiales; family Rhizobiaceae; genus JBATMU01. Next base: position 5,417 of record JBATMU010000466.1, read on the forward strand.
CCATCAATCGTTTCGCAGGTGACGATGTAATTGTGGGTGTCCTGAAAACTGCCATGCCAGCGCTTGACGTCGGTATAAACCAGCCAGAAACGGCCATCGGCATGGCTGAGGCACGGCGCCCAGATGCCGCCGGAATCGGGATTGCCGCGCATGTCGAGCTGGCTGGCCCGTTTGAGCGGACGTGTCACCAGCGTCCAGTTCACCAGGTCGCGCGAATGGTGGATCTGCACGCCCGGATACCATTCAAAGGTCGAGGTGGCGATATAGTAATCCTCACCTACCCGGCAGATTGACGGGTCAGGATTGAAGCCGGGCAAGATCGGATTCTTGATCAT
>JBATMU010000467.1:0-7062 GCA_049289995.1 Rhizobiaceae bacterium
GCGCCTGCATAAATGGCTGCGTCATCAACAAATGCCAAAGCCGGCTTGACCATGTTCAGCACATAGGCGAGCCGACCATGCGCTTCCGGAATCAGCGAATATTGCTCGGCCAGCGGAACGGTGGGTATGCCGATATACTGAGCTGCAAGCGACAGGATCTGGTGATCGACGCCATTGCCCGAAAGGATGGCGATGGGCGTTGCTGCGTCCAGTCCGCGCGCGATGAGACCGGCCGCCACGGCCTTCACCATGGCGAGGATCTCGCCATAGCCATGTTCGCGCCAGCCCGCGCCGGAGCGCTCAGCGAGAAAGATTCGTTCGGGTGATTTGTTTGCCCAATGATGAAGCCATGCGCCGCTTTCCGGCGCGACCGGTCCAAGCGCATGCCGGGACGCCAGATGAATGCTGCCGTCTGGTTGGGTCTGGCGGAGGACGGCATGCGGCACGGTGCTGGTCATGGCGGTTTCCTCCCGTATTCAGCGGAATGCCGGCTGGCGCTTTTGCAGAAAAGCCTCGAGCCCTTCGCGGGCATCCGGGCTGGTCTGGGTCAGCGCCGCGCACAGGCTTTCGGTGAACAGCCCGTCGGCCTTGGCCATGTCCTCGATATGGGCCAGCGCCTGGATCATCACGTAATTGGACAGCGGCGCATTGGAAGCGATCCGCGCCGCGATTTCGCACGCCTTGGCCAGGGCTTCACCTTCGCCAACCGCATAATGGGCAAGTCCCAGCGCCAGCCCGTCTTCGGCGCCATATTTGCGGCCGGTCAGCATCATCTCGGTCAACCGGTCAGCGCCAAGTATGCGGCTGACGCGCACGCTCGCGCCGCCGCCGACAAAGATGCCGCGCCGGCCTTCAGGGAGCTGGAAAATCACCGAAGGTTCGGCGATCCTCACATGGGTGGCTGCTGCCAGTTCAAGCCCGCCGCCGATCACCGCACCAAACATGGCCGATACCACCGGCAGCCCGCCGAACTGCACAAGCTCCATGATCCGGTGCCAATTGCGCGAATGGCGCATCGTGCCCTCGGCATCGCGGGCTACATGCTCGGACAGGTCAAGCCCCGAACAATAATGCCCTGCCGTGCCGGTCAGGATGGCGACGCGGACGCCTTCGGGCGGACGGGCAAAGAACGCTTCGATTGCTTCGAGCAGTGCGTCGTTCATGGCGTTGCGCTTGTCGGGCCGGTTCATGGTCAGCGTGGCGACGCCAGCATCAACTGCAATGGTCAGGACGGTCATGATTGTCTCCCGGTGGGGGCAGGGCATATCTGCAAGTCTGAAAATGCCGGCATGGGATCAGCCCTCGATGCGATTGAGAAGGGTGACCAGGGTGCGCCGCTCTGCGGCATCAAGAACGGCAAGCAGCCTGTCCTCATGGGCGGCTATCGTTTTCAGAGCTTTTCCACACAAGCGCCTGCCTGAAAGCGTGACACGCAGCGCATAGGCGCGGCGGTCGCTGGCAAGCCGTGTCCGGGTGATGAACCCCCGTTGCTCAAGTTCGTCGATCACCACCACCAGATTGGGCCGCTCCATCGAGAGTGCTTCGGCCAGCCGCGACTGGATGATGTCCGGATTGTCGGCGATCATGCACAGTGCTGAAAAGGTGATGGTCCTGAGTTCAAGCGCCGCCAGCTGGCGTGTCAGGTCATCATGAATAGCCAGATAGGCGCGTCGCAGGTTATAGCCCGCAAACTGGCGCAGCGAACCATCGTTCAAGGATTCCGGCCGTTCGCTTGAGCTTTCCAATGGGCTTGGCATCGGTCCTCCGTCCCCGCCGCAAGACCGGCAATTCGGGTGAAGCGAGAATAGCCGATAATTCCGTATTGTCCATAATCATTATTCAACATGCGCATATCGGGAGCAGATGTTTGCAGGCCTGTGGCGACAGGGCAGGCTGGCGCTCAGGTAATGCGATGGACGTCTATGGCTATGGATTTTCCTGCGGGCGCCAGCGACGCGGCAAACAGGCTTTCGCGCAGCCATTGATGCGGACCGTCCGGCACGTCGAATTCCGGCGCGGACCGGAAATAGTAATCTGTTGGCTCCACCTTTTCACCGGCGCGCAACCGCGCCAGCACATCGGGTGCGGACACCCTCAAGCCGCGATTGCGCACCAGGATCAGAGTGCCGTCCTCAGCCTCGATCGTATAGACCGCTTCGATGGCTGACGCGCCGTCGGCGCGGAGCAGCGGCCAATCCGAGCCGCCGGGAAGGATGCGGCCCTTGAGCCGCGGCCCGTTCACGACGCCGCCGAGGATCGGAATATGCAGCCGTTCACCGGCAAGGCCTTGCCCCGACGAGCGCGGCGGCGCGATGTCCGCCTGTATGGCGAAAACGAATTCGAGGCCGGGTGCTGCCGGGCGGTTCACGCTGTGCGGCCTTGGGCTGCGAGCCAGTCGGCAATGCGGTGAAGGGCCGCCCGGCTGGCTGCGCAATACTCCATGGCGCGCAGATAGCCGTGGATCAGCCCCGGCGACTGGTCGAGCACCACCGGCACGCCGCTCTTTTGCAAGGCTTCGGCATAGGCAATGCCGGAATCGCGCAACGGGTCATGGCCGGCAACCGCCACAAAGGCCGGCGGCAGCCCGGCATGGCTTGCCGCCAGCAGCGGCTGGACCAGCGGGTTGTCGCGGTCGGCGGCATTGGGGCAATACATGGCATTGACATGATCCATGCCGGCCACCCTCAACAGCGGGCCATTGGCGTTTTCGGCATAGGACGGCCGGTTCATGTCAAAATCGCATGCCGGATAGACGAGCACTTGCGCCAGAAGTTTTTCCGGTGCGTCCCGAAACACCAGTGTCAGCGCGGCAGCGAGATTGGCGCCGGCGCTGTCGCCGCCTATCGCGATGCGGCGCGGGTCAAGTCCCAGAGCCCCGGCCTCGGCAAATGCCCATTCCATAACCGCCGAGCATTGAGTCACCGCTGCCGGAAACGGCTCTTCCGGCGCAAGTGCATAATCAATGCTGATCACCGTCTGGCGATTCCAGGAGGCGATGCGCGAAGTGATGTCGGCATGGGTTTCGGGGCTTCCCTGCATCCACGCGCCGCCGTGCATGTAGATGAGCGCAGGCTGCACGCCGCCGTCACGATGACGGAAAACCCTCACGCGCACCGGCCCGGCATTGCTGTCGATGGTGTGTTCGGTCGATGCGTCAACATCGTCCGGCGCGGACAAGGCCATGTTGCGCGCCACGATTTCGAAATGGGCGCGGCGGTCTGCCGGGGTGGCGCCGGTTTTCAATGTCGCCCATTCGGCATCCCAACGGGCGAGAAAGGGTTCGAGTTCCGGATCGAGCATCACGCACCCGCCTTTCTTGCGTTGCGACTGACGTTTGCGGCGTCCGCCAGAACAAAGCGCAGGACCATGTCGACGCAATCGGCTTTCAGCCGCTTCTGTCCGTCGTCGCTCCACAATTGGCCGCCAAACAGCCGCGAGAAAGTTGCGCGGTTGGAGACATTGAAAAAAGACAGGGCGCTGATCTGCCAATGCAGTTCCAGCGGGTCAATCCCGGCGCGGAACCGGCCTTGCGCCAGCCCGCGTTCATAGATCGCCTTGAGGTTGGCGATCGCCGTGACGTTGAGTTCGCGGATTGCCGCAGACTGCTCGAGATAGGCGCCGTGATGGATGTTTTCGATCATCACCAGCCGGATGAAATCCGGGTTGCGGCTATGGTGATCGAATGTGAATTCAACCAGCCGGGCCAGGCCGGCAACCGGGTCGAGATGGCCGAGCGCCAGTTCGTTTTCGCCCGAGCGCACCTCGCGGTAGGCTTCCTCGAGCACATGCTTGTACAGGCCGTCCTTGTCGCCGAAATAGTAGTAGATCATGCGCTTGGATGTGCGCGTCTTTGCGGCGATTTCGTCAATGCGCGCGCCGGAAAGGCCGTTCAGCGAAAACTCGGCCATTGCCACGGCAAGGATATTGGCGCGCACCGCTTCCGGATTGCGCTTGCGCACGCCGGAGACGTCTTCTTCGCCGAGCATCTGGCTGGCCAACTCCCCCATATCGTCCTCCTGGCAGTCTTTTTAACCGACTCGTACAAAGCCGTTGACTGTATTAACAAGTTCGTACAATCTAGATCACGGTACGCGGCGCGCAAGAGCAAAACACAATGCCAATGCCGTGTTTGAGGGAGGATGTCGATGGCGGGAGCCGCTTCTGGCGGTCGGAAAGCGTCGGTGCTGGTTGGCCTTGTCGGCTCCGGCATCGGATTGTCGCGCACGCCAGCCATGCATGAAGCCGCAGGACGGGCGCTGTACCTGCCCTACATTTACCGTCTGCTGGATGCCGATGCGATGCCGGGACGCCCTGCGCTGGCAGATATCGTCAATTGGGCCGAACGTTTCGGCTTCAACGGGATCAACGTCACCTACCCCTTCAAGCAAGCCATCCTGCCGCTTCTGACCGATTTGGCGCCCGAGGCCGCCAGTCTAGGCGCCGTCAATACAGTGTTGTTTCACGGCGGAAAGCGCGTTGGCCACAACACCGACTACTGGGGCTTCCGGCGGAGTTTCACCGAAGCCGTGCCGGACGCGGCGTCTGTTGGCGTTCTGCTCATTGGCGCGGGCGGGGCAGGGGTTGCCGTCGCACAGGCGCTAATTGATCTCGGCGTCAGAAAGCTCATCATCAACGATGCCGATGCGGCGCGGGCGGCGGCGCTTGCGGAGCGGCTGAACTCGCCTTCCTGCCCTGTTGAATCAGTAAAAACCATCGATGGCGCGACCCTCGCCGCAGTCGATGGGGTCGTCAACGCCACACCGGTCGGCATGGCGAAATCTCCCGGCACTCCGATCGATACCGACCTTCTGCAACGCCGCCACTTCGTCGCCGACATCGTCTATTTCCCGCTGGAAACCGCTTTGTTGCGCGCAGCCCGCGCCAGGAATTGCCTGACGGTTTCCGGCGAAGGCATGGCCATACAGCAGGCCGTCAAGGCATTCGAATTGTTTTCCGGCATGACCCCGGATAGCGCGCAAATGCGTGAAACGTTCAGGAATTTCGACCGGCAATCGCCGGCAGCATGAGCATGCCCCTGCCGTGTCGCGGCGGGGAGAAGAGAAGGCATGACGGTGACGCCATGCACAGCGCCAACAGGGAGGAACCTATGCGCAAACTGAAGAATTCGCTGATCCATGGCGTGGCCGGCCTTGCCATTGCCTGCTCCGCCTCGATGGCTTTTGCCGCCGACAAGATCGAATTGATCTATTCCGACACCGTGCCGGAAGCCGATGTGCGCACGACGATCCTGCGCGAATCGTTCGGCAAGTGCCTGGGTGAAGGCTTTGATTTCAAGTCCTACCACGCCGCGACGCTGTTCAAGCAGGGCACTGAGCTCAACGCCATGCAGCGCGGCAATCTCGACATGGCCAATCTGGCGATTTTCGACTTCTACAACCAGGTTCCGGAGACCGCCATCATCGGAACGGCTTACCTGTTCCGCGACTATGCCCATTCGCGCGCCGTGCTTGATGGCCCCGTTCTGGCCGATCTTTGGAAGCAGGTCGAAGAAAAGGCCCAGGTCAAGGTTCTGGCCAATCCTTATATCGGCACCCGCCACCTCAACCTGAAAGGCGACAAGGAGATCAAGACTCCGGCCGATCTGGCAGGCGTCAAGCTGCGCATGCCGGGTGGCGAAGGCTGGCAATTTGTCGGCGAAGCGCTCGGCGCCAATCCGCTGCCGCTGCCCTTCACCGAAGTCTATACCGCGCTGCAGACCGGTGCGATCGACGCGCAGGACAATCCGCTGCCGGCTGACAAGAACATGAAGTTCTATGAAGTCACCAACCAGATCGTCCTGACCGGACACCTGATTGCCGCCAACGAATTCACCATTTCAATGTCGAAATGGAACGCGATGAACGGCGAACAGCAGGCCAAGGTTCAGGAATGCGCGATTGCTTTCCAGACTGCGCTTGGCGCTGAAACGCTGAAGCAAGAGGGCGAATTGGTCGACTTTTTCAAAGCGCAGGGCCTCAAGGTCTATGAGCCCGACAAAGCGGCATTCCGCGACCACGTCCTGAAGAAATACGGCGAATCAAAATTCTCCAAGGATTGGCCGGCAGGCCTGCTCGACAAGATCAACGCGCTCTGAGCGCTTGACAATCTCCGCGCCGCCTTTCGGGCGGCGCGGGGTCCATCCTTCAAAAAAAGGGGTCGGGTGATGGACTGGAAGCGCATGGCTGGCTGGCTGCGGCGGCGGGCGAACGACTTTGTCGTTCTGCTTCTGGCCAGCATGTTTGCCTCATTCCTGCTGCAGGTGGTTTTCCGCTACCTGCTCGACCTGCCGCTTGGCTGGTCGGTCGAATATGTGTCGATCGCCTGGCTTTGGGGCATACTGTTCGGCTATGCCTTCGTCATCTCGGATGCCGACATCATCCGCTTCGACCTTGTCTACAATGCGTTTCCGCCGCGCGGCCGCCGCGTCATGACCATCGTCTCCTCGGCCATTGTCGCCCTGATCTTTGCGCTGTCTCTTCCGGCGGCCGCTGGCTACGTGATGTTCATGGGCATAGAGCGGACGGCCTTCCTGCTCATCCGCTTTGACCTCGTCTTCATGGTCTATGTCGCCTTTGGCCTGTCGGTCATTGCGCGGGCCATATGGGAAATTGTTGAAGCCATCCGCGGGCACAAGTTCGAGCAGCATCACACCGGCATGGAGCATGACAGCCATGTTTGACGCGCTGACCGTATCCGTCGTCCTCATCGTGATGCTGACATTGTTCGGCCAATCCATCGGCGTGTCGATGATCGGCGGCACCATCGTTTATCTGGCGATGAAGGGCTTTGACACATCGATTGCCGCAGAAACCGTGCTGCAGGGCCTGTTTTCGAGCTACACGCTGCTGGCGATTCCGCTGTTCATCCTTGCCGCCGACATCATGAACATCGGCAGCCTGGCTGACCGTCTCATGCGGTTTTCGCACGCGCTGGTCGGCCGCTTCAAGGGCGGGCTCGGCCATGTCAACATTGTCGCCAGCATCATCTTTTCCGGCATGTCCGGTTCGGCGGTTGCCGATGCCGTCGGCATGGGCCGCGTCGAAATCCAGATGATGACCAAGG
>JBATMU010000468.1:0-4436 GCA_049289995.1 Rhizobiaceae bacterium
TTGCCTATCCCGTTCTGGAAGAGGCCGGGCTGTTGTCGTTATCTCGGCTGAAGAAGGATTAGCCCTTCACCCAGCCCTTCGCCGTGAACACTGCCCAGATCGACATGGAATGGCCGCGGCCAAGGTCAAATTCGTCCTTGAGCAAGTTGATGAGCTCTGTCGCCTTCATGTCCGGAGCATAAACGCCGCGCTGCTTGGCAAGCGCCAGGATGCCCTCCGGGTCTAGACCGGTTTTGGCTTTTACCGCATCAAGGTAAGCCTGAAATGTCACTTCAATCTCCTGTAAATCAACCCAGCGCCGCTTTGATCAGCCCGCTCGCCTTGCCGAAATCCATCTTGCCGGCATGTCGCGCCTTGAGCTCGGTCATGACCTTGCCCATGTCCTTGATGCCCGACGCGCCGGTTGCGGCAATCACTTCGGCAATGGCCGCCTTGGCGTCATCGTCGGAAAGCTGCGCAGGCATGAAAGACTGCACGATGAGAATTTCGGCGCGCTCCTTGGCGGCCAGTTCGGGGCGCTTGCCTTCATCATAAAGCTTGGCGGCATCCTCGCGGCTTTTGACCATCTTGGCCAGAATGCCGAGAATCTCCTCGTCCGTAGCTTCGCCCTTGCCCGCGCCGCGGTTGGCGATGTCTCTATCCTTGATCGCCGCCTGGATCATCCGCACGGTGCCGAGCGTCTCGGCAGCCTTGGCGCGCATGGCGGTTTTCATGGCTTCAGTCAGGGTGGCGCGCATCAAATCATCTCCGGTTTGGCGCGGACCATAGTCGCGGCGGCGCACCGCGGCAAGTTGTGGGCGGGGCGAATGCGGGGTGGACGGCGGGCCTGCCTTGGTCTATTGCACCAGCCTTAGCCGACAATTCTTCAACCTGCGCACCCGCCTTTGGCTGGCGCGCTTGCCCATGGATGCACCATGACTTCTGCCTGGGAAAAGACCAAACCGACCGCCCTGCTCGTGCTTGCCGATGGCACGGTCATTGAAGGCCATGGCATGGGTGCGACAGGTGCTGCCGAAGCCGAAGTCTGCTTCAATACGGCGCTGACCGGCTATCAGGAGATACTTACCGACCCCTCCTATATGGGCCAGATCGTCACCTTCACCTTTCCCCATATCGGCAATATCGGCGCCAACGATGAAGACATCGAGTATCTGACGCCAGCCGCGCGCATCGGTGCATCGGGCGCCATCTTCAAGGCCGCCATCACCAACCCGTCCAATTACCGCGCGTCGAGCCATCTTGATGCCTGGCTGAAAAAGCGCGGCATAATCGCTCTGACCGGCATCGATACCCGCGCCCTGACCGCGCTGATCCGGCAAAAGGGCATGCCCAATGCGGTGATCGCCCATGATCCGTCCGGCAATTTTGATGTTGATGCGCTGAAAGCCCGCGCCAGGGCATGGCCCGGCCTGATCGACCTTGATCTTGCCAAAGACGCCACCTGCGGCCAATCCATGGCCTGGTCCGAGACCCCATGGTCCTGGGACAAGGGCTATGGCGAGCAGACCGCGCCCGACATGCATGTCGTGGCCGTCGATTATGGCGTCAAGCGCAACATCCTCAGGCTGATTTCCGGTCTGGGTGCGCGGGTCACTGTCGTGCCGGCAACCATGCCGGCGGCGGAGATCCTCGCCATGCAGCCTGACGGCATTTTCCTGTCCAATGGCCCCGGCGATCCGGCCGCCACCGGCGAATATGCGGTGCCTGTCATCCGCGAACTGGTCGAGACCGGCCTGCCGGTGTTCGGCATTTGCCTTGGCCATCAGATGCTGGCGCTGGCGCTGGGCGCCTCAACCGGCAAGATGCATCAGGGCCATCACGGCGCCAATCATCCGGTCATGGACCATACCACCGGCAAGGTGGAGATCGTGTCGATGAACCATGGCTTTGCGGTGGATTCCGAAACCCTGCCCGAAAGCGTTGAGGAAACCCATGTATCGCTGTTTGACGGCACAAATTGCGGCCTGCGCCTCAAGGGCAAGCCGGTGTTTTCCGTCCAGCACCACCCGGAGGCCTCGCCCGGCCCCCAGGATTCGCACTATCTGTTCCGGCGCTTTGCCAATCTGGTGCGGGCGCGCAAGGGCATGCCGCTTCTGGCTGAACGCTAGGGTCAGGACGACAGACGCACCACCGACATGCTGTCCTTGATGCCCTTGAAGGCATCATCAAGTTTTTGGCGGTCCGGCACGTTGAAATAATGGGCCGGATCGGTCGCGCATTTTTCCAGAAGCTCCGATGTCGCCTTGGAATCAACCTCAAGCAGGATGGTGTAGATTTCGATCCCGTCTTTCTTGGCGTTTGTGCAGCCGGCCAGCGTCTTTTCGTTCATCGCCGCCGTCGTTCCGGCTGAATCGGCCATGATGTCGCCGATGCGCCCGTCCGCCAGATAACCGAAACTGCCATAGGCCGAGCCGAAATCATTGGGAAGATTGCCGAGCCAGTTCGAGCCGTCGGTCAGGACAACCATGATTTTCTTGTTGCCGCCCAGCCCTTCCTTGCGGCCTTCGGTGAACGGCGCGCGCGATGACAGCATGCGCCAGCCCCACATCACGCCCTCGACAATATTGGTGCTGCCGGCGGGTTGCAGCGAGCTGACCTTGTCCTTGACGGCCTTGGCATCTGAATTCAGCGCCATGACAGGCTGGCTGTCGCAGCGGAAATCCGGCCCCTTTTCCTGGGTGCTGTCGGAGTAAAAAGTCTGCACCGAACTGTCGATCGGCACATCTTTCCACGACAGGATGTATTTGATCCAGGCGATGAAATTTGCGGGCATTTCAGGCACCGCAGGCGCGCCATAGCGCTGGAAGCGCTCCTCTGGCGTGCCCGTTCCGGCCGCTGCCGCACCATCGGCCACGTAGGAATTCGGGTAAAGCCAGGGATCATCCGGCTCATCGATGCTGAATGCCGGCACGAACAGCGTTTCCGGCTTGGTGAGTTTCGGCACCGTGTCGTCAACATCATGCGCACCGGAGGCTGTGGGCGGGCGCGTTTCCACGCAGCCAGGCCATTGCACGCCCAGCCGCTTGTAGGTGGCGAACCGGTTGACATATTTGACCAAGTCCTGCTGCGGGATCGGGTTCAGCGCGAACTGGTCGATCCACAATTCGGCAAGCTTGGTGGTCTTGCCGTCCTCGTCATATTGCGGGCCCTTGTCCGGGCCGACATTGACGAAGGTCGAGAAGGGCACCACCGCAAATTTCAGCTTTTCCTTGGCTGTCACCTGCGACGACATGGTGTCGACAAGGCCAATCACCGCATCCTTCATGGCTTCGATCTTGCCGCCAGCCATCGAGCCGGTCGTATCGAGCACCAGGCCAATTTCATAACTGGCCCCGGCCACATCGGCCCCGGCTGCGGTCTCGATGCGCTGGCTTTTTTTGCCGATGACGCCGCCGAACACCATGGGCAGGTCGATGGCGCCGCGCACCTGTGTCGCTGTGCCCTGCCGCGAAACAGTCACGTCCAGAACCTTGCCCTTGTAGTTGGCGGCAATGAATTGCGCGGCGATTTTTTCCGCTGCGTCCTGGCTGAGCGATTCTCCCTCGCGCGCAATGGCCATGACTGCGCCATCCAGCGCCAATTGCAGGTCGGATCGCGCCCTGACCGCCGAATCATAGTCGACCGCAAGTCCGGTGGCGATGGCGATCGGCACGGCGGCAATCGCGCCATAAATGGCGATGTTGCCCCGCCGGTTGCCAAGGAAGGAATTGAGAATGCGCATGAAGATTGCCCACAACGTATTAGGGGATCATCATGAACACAAAGCTTTTGAAAACCGGTTAGTTCCGGTCCGCGCATTGTCGCGAACCATTTAGCTCCCGGTTAACCATCGGGCCGCTCAGAGGCTGCCGTTGAAGGTGTCGCAGGCGCGGATCTGGCCGCTTTCATAACCGCGCGCAAACCATTCGCGCCGCTGCGCCGAGGTGCCGTGATTGAAGCTGTCAGGCACGACATAGCCCTGCGTGCGCTTTTGCAGCGTATCGTCGCCGATCTGCGTGGCTGCATTCAGCGCCTCTTCGATGTCGCCGGATTCCAAAACGCCGCGCTGCTCGGTGAAATGCGCCCAAACGCCCGAGAAGCAATCGGCCTGCAATTCGACCATGACCGACATCTTGTTGGCCTCGGTCTCGCTCATCTGCTGGCGCATCTGGTTGAATTTCGGCAGGACGCCGATCAGGTTCTGCACGTGATGGCCCACTTCATGGGCAATCACATAGGCTTGGGCGAAATCGCCCTTGGCCTTGAACTGCTGCGAAAGCTGCGCAAAAAACGCCGTGTCGAGATAGACCTTGCGGTCGCCCGGGCAATAGAACGGCCCGGATGCCGCCGAGGCATAGCCGCAGGCCGAGCGCGTCTGGCCGTCAAACAGCACCAGCGTCGGCAGCTCATACTCCATGCCTTCGGCTTTCAGCACGCCCGTCCAGATGTCTTCGGTC